>CAZLIR010000251.1:0-3397 GCA_964559635.1 uncultured Enterobacterales bacterium | reverse complement strand
TGCGCGGACGTTCATTGATGGATTATCATCCCGTACAGTTTGTCGACCGGTGATAACAGCAGCACTTTGTGCGCGCAGCCTTTGCACCTCTGAACGTGACTCAGGAGAAGTGATCCACTGACTCTCGCCCGATGCCATTGCCGTTTTGGCATCCATACTCATACCCATCTTAAGGACAACATACGGACGGCCGCTTTTAATTCGATGGAAGAAGCCTCGGTTAACCTCAGCAGCTTCCTCAGCACATAAACCAGTTTCTACTGTGATACCCGCCTGTTGAAGTGCGGCAATACCTTGGCCTGCGACTAGTGGATTAGGATCGGTATTAGCAATAACAACTCGTGACACTCGAGCATTGATCAGGGCATCAGCACAGGGTGGGGTTTTGCCGGTGTGTGAACATGGCTCGAGGGTAACGAAAACATCGCACCCTTCGAGAGATTCAGAACAGTTCGCAATGGCATATGCCTCGGCATGAAGGTCACCCGCCGGTTGAGTCCAACCTTCAGTGACTATGTGATCACCTTTGACGATAACACAACCGACTGCAGGATTTGGATCAGTAGAAAACCTAGCCCGCTCAGCAAGACTTAAGGCTCGTTGCATGTAGGTTATATCTGATTGTGAGAATGTCATGGAGGCTCTCAATCCTTAAGACGGATCAGCTTTGTCTTCCATACTCTCAATGGTTGCGCGGAATTCGTTAACATCTTTGAAACGACGATACACGGAAGCAAATCGAACATAGGCAACATCATCCAGCTTACGCAGTTGATGCATTACCATCTCGCCAACTGTATTGGCGGGTAGTTCGCGCTCACCCGTGGCGCGGAGTTTAGACATGATGGTGGCAATACTTTCTTCAATATCATCAACACTGACAGGACGCTTTTCAACAGAGCGCATGATGCCAGCACGAAGCTTCTGCTCATCAAACGGCTGACGGCTACCGTCTTGTTTGATGATCTTCGGCATAACAAGTTCAGCCGACTCGTAGGTTGTGAATCGTTCGCCACAGTCAGCGCACTCTCGCCTTCTGCGCACCTGATTACCATCCGAGACAAGTCGCGAATCGATGACTCGAGTATCAGGATCAGAGCAGAAGGGACAATGCATCGTATTTCAGCCGTTATTAACCGTAAACTGGGAAACGACCCGTTAGCTCGATGACTTTCTCTTTTACCTGAGCAATGGTTTCTTCATTGGTAATGTCATCAAGAATATCAGCCATCCAACCCGCTAGTAATGTCACTTCCTCAATGCCAAAACCACGCGTCGTGATAGCTGGCGTACCGATTCGCAGACCACTGGTTACGAATGGCGAGCGAGGCTCATTGGGTACTGTGTTCTTGTTAACTGTGATGTAAGCACGACCGAGCGCAGCATCAGCATCTTTACCTGTGATGTCTTTATCGATTAGATCGACGAGGAACAGATGGTTATCTGTACCACCAGAAACAATCTTGTAACCACGCTCCTGAAGTACTGAAACCATTGCACGAGCATTAGCCACAACGCGCTCTTGGTAGTCTTTGAACTCAGGCTGTAGTGCTTCTTTGAATGCCACAGCTTTTGCTGCGATAACGTGCATCAAAGGACCACCCTGACCACCCGGGAATACCGCTGAGTTTAGTTTCTTTTCTAAATCAGGATTCGATTTAGCCAAAATGATACCGCCACGAGGGCCTGCTAATGTCTTATGAGTTGTCGAGGTAACAACGTCTGCATGAGGGACTGGGTTCGGATAAACACCCGCAGCAATCAAGCCTGACACGTGCGCCATATCAACTAGGAAGTACGCACCTACTTTGTCAGCAATCTCGCGGAAGCGTGCCCAGTCGAGAACACGTGAGTAAGCTGAGAAGCCAGCCAAAAGTAACTTCGGCTTGTGTTCTAGTGCAAGCGCTTCAACTTCATCATAATCAACCAAGCCATCATCATCAACGCCATAACTGACGGCGTTATAGATTTTGCCAGAAAAGTTGACCGGCGAACCATGCGTTAAGTGACCACCTTCGCTGAGACTCATACCTAAAATGGTATCGCCTGGCTGAATTAATGCTGAGAAAGCGGCATTGTTTGCTTGTGAACCAGAGTGAGGCTGGACGTTTGCGTAATCAGCACCGAATAATTCTTTAACACGCTCAATCGCTAGTTGTTCAGCTACATCAACATACTCACATCCACCGTAGTATCGTTTCTCAGGATAACCCTCAGCATACTTATTGGTCAGTACAGAACCCTGAGCTTCCATCACCAAATTACTGGTGTAATTTTCAGAAGCAATGAGTTCAATGTGATGCTCCTGACGTTGCGCTTCATTGCGAATAGTAGCGGCAATTTCAGGGTCATATTGCTCAAGTGTTAAAGCACTGTCATATCGGCTGTTGGTCATGGAGATTGTTACCTGTCGCGTTAATTTATTTCAGGGGTCACATTGTACAGATTTTTGCGCCTTGAATCATTACTGATTGTGCATTCTCTACTCATAAAATCGATAGGTCTGTATGCATGACAGTGATGGCAATAAATCAATCTCAGTGCAAGAAAAAAGATTAGTGTATGGTTTAACTTTTATTAGATTGTTGACACTCTAAACCCAGTTTTCTAACTGGAGATTTTCAACCCTATTAAACTCTGAGATATTGTTACTTACTAGAATGTGCTGTGAGGCTCTCGCATGTGCAGCTATCCATAGATCATTGTTACCAATCGGAGTTCCTTTTGCTGCTAAATCAGCTCTAATATCCGCATAATGCTCCGCTACACTCTCATCAGCTGATAATACAGGGATGTAATTTTTTAACTCTTGCAGAATACCTAATGCCTTTGTGGAGTTATTACTTCTGAGTGCACCGTACTCTAACTCACCATACGTTATCAGTGACATAGTTACAGACCCGATGGCCTTTTGCTTGAACTTCTCGAGGACACTAGGCGGTTGAGACTTGATGATATAGATACAGATATTTGTATCAAGCATATACATGGCTAAAAGATATCCCTTTCTTGAGGTGTATCATCTTCTCGGCCACTTTCTAAAAAGTCGTCCGGCATATCGCCTAGAAGCTTGAACGCCTCGCTAAGACTTTTTACACGTGGTTTCAATATTATTTCATCCCCACGTTTAAATATCTCAACAACATCAGTATCTAAACGCATTTCTTTAGGTATTCGGACAGCCTGACTATTTCCAGATTTAAATACTCTTGCTTCCATTTGACTACCTCATAAATTATGTATATACACATAAGTATACACATTGACTATAAAATGTCAATTTGGGAGAGTACGTCCATCTTGGTGAATGGACTCACCCTCTAAAGCTTCAAGTAAAGTACAAGAAACAAGCGAATCATTTGAGTGAATGAACAGAAGTTATTGCTAACTTCTGTTC
>CAZLIR010000250.1:0-3398 GCA_964559635.1 uncultured Enterobacterales bacterium | reverse complement strand
GCAGGTTTGGCTAGTTGACGAAGATGATCGACAATCATCTGATCAGAGCTGGCAAGCCCCTCTTTAGCATCGGTCAAAAATACAATACAGTCTGCCTCTTCCATGGCTTGTAAAGATTGACCAGCCATCAGGGTATCGATACCCTCCTCGTCACCACTAATACCGCCGGTATCTATCAGCAGACAAGACTGGCCATTGATATCCGCGTAGCCATATTTTCGATCGCGCGTGAGGCCCGGGTGATCTGCCACCAGTGCATCACGACTGCGGGTAAGACGATTAAATAGAGTGGATTTACCGACGTTAGGTCGACCAACCAAAGCAATTATCGGACGCATCGGTTGATCACCTGATTAAGGAGCTCTTAACGCAACGAGCTTACCACTTCGAGTGTAAACATATAACGTTGTGCCTGTGGCCACTGGGTCGGCTACGATACCATCACCACCGAGGTCGTTACGAGCCACAAGGCGACCCGTGTCGGTGTTAAACCAATGCAGGTATCCTTCATAATCAGCCGCAACGATATAGCCACCAAATGACACTGCAGCAGTAAGACGTCTGTCAAACAATTCTTCATTAGTCCATAACGTACCGCCTGTTCGGCGATCCAGCGCTCTCACACGACTACGGGCATCGACAACGCTGATGATTTGACCATCGACATTGAGATTTTGATATGACGATAATTCGCGTTGCCAGAGTGCGTCGCCATTTCTGACATTATAGGCACCAATGTTACCGTTGAAAGTCAGGGCATAGATGGTTTCACCAACCAATACCGGCGTGGCATCAGCATCAACCACGCGGTCTAGCTCTGAGCGACCAGAAGCTGAAGCGATGCGTTTTTCCCATACAGCACGACCATTTTCCACTAGGAAAAGCACAATCTTACCGTTAGAAAAACCAGTCACCACAACACCACCACCGGCACTGAGTGAAGCGTTACCTCGTAAGGTCAGCGCTGGGACACTGCGATCATAGAGCCAATCTCGTTGCCCAGTTCTGGCATTTAAGGCAAATACTTTACCATCGATTGTTCGGACCATGACCTTACCGTCACTGATCACGGGAGATGAGACGATTTCACTGGATACCAGATTACGCCACTCCTCTTGACCAGTATCGGCATTGAGCACAATGACCTCAGCGTTCGAGCTACCAAGTGCAACCAAGCCAGCTGAGGCAGCAACGCCGCCGAATATCTCGGAGCCAACTTCAGTCTGCCAAATCTTCTCGCCCGTGCGAGCATCAAGTGCTGTCACAAGACCTTCAGCATCGGAGATATAAATACGATTACTTAAAATTGCCGGGGTGATTTTATTGTAGAATTCGCCAACACCTTCACCCACATCTCTTGACCAGGCAATCTCAGCTTCAAACTGCTCTGTGATGTTGGGTAAATCTGCTGGACGAAAGGCATCCTCATCGTCGCCTTCAAACCAACTACATCCCTGAAGTACTGCCAAGATTAGGACACATGGCAATAAGCGCAAATTACTCATTCGCATCTCCGGACATACTCGCTGATGGCTCTGAAACAGATGACAGCTCAGCAAGCAGCACTGCCAGATCAGGGTGACTAGGACCTTGGCCTGAAAGTTCTTGCGCTTTGGCAAAGGCATCTTTCGCTTTCTGTTGATCACCACGTGCTAACCAGATATCACCACGTAACAACTCATAACTGTAGTTGTAGGCATCACCTTTAGCACCGGCTATGGTGGTTAATGCCTCTTCATACTTTTCCTGGCCGATTTGAACACGCGCCAAACGGATACGAGCAGTGTGTTCAACTACCTCATGGCCGGCATTGGCCATGACATCAGCAAGGACCGATTCAGCCGCTGCCAGATCATTAGAATCCACTGCCATTTTTGCTTGGTGAAATCCTAACAGGTTGCTGTAAACATTGTTGCCATATTCTGTTTTATACTGCGCTACCTTGCCGTCAAATGCTGTCTTGTCAGCAATCGATGCCATCGCATCAGCATAAGCGACAGAAGCTTGCTCAAAACCCGCTTCTTGTTCAGTTTCATAATAACGATAGCCATACACACCGCCCATGCCGATGACTAAACCCAGGACAATGGTTAAACCATATTCTTTAAACCATTTTTTGACGGCTTCTGCCTGTTGTTCTTCAGTTTCAAATTCCACTGACTGTTCCTTTAATCTACTTTCTAAATTTATGTTCTATTCTGTGAGTAAATCGCTTAATTCAGCCGCTAACTCATCACGGTTCAAGGTAAGCTGATCACGTTGCTCACGTAAAAATTTCACACCCACGGTGTTATTCGTTAATTCGGACTCTCCCAGCACCAGCGCAAGTCGTGCGCCACTGTTATCTGCCTTTTTAAGTTGCTTCTTAAAATTGCCGGCGCCACAGTGGGTGCGAATTTTCAACTCTGGCAATAAATTTCGCAAGTGTTCTGCTAATAAAAGTGCAGAAATTTCAGAATTTTCACCCATTCTAACGATATAACAGTCTAAATCGGCTGTATTTGGCGAACTTTCAGATAAGACCACAAGCGCGGCCAATCGTTCCATTCCAATTGCAAAGCCAATTCCAGGGGTGGGTTTTCCACCTAATTGCTGCACTAATTCATCGTAGCGGCCACCACCACAGACTGCACCTTGAGAACCTAAAGCATCCGTTGTCCATTCGAAAACAGTGCCATTGTAATAATCGAGTCCTCTCACAAGACGTGGATTGACTTTATAGTTAATGCCCGCCGCATCTAACATACTGCATAAGTCAGCAAAGTCATTCTTCGATGCTTCATCAAGTGAATCAATAAGCATTGGTGCTGCTTCGATAAGTGACTGCATGTCAGGATTTTTGCTGTCCAAGATACGCAATGGATTAGTGGTTAATCGCCGTTGGCTATCTTCATCCAAAGCCTCTTTGTGGCCTTCGAAGTAGTTCACTAACTCTTCACGGTACGCTGCTCTAGCTTCTGCTGAACCAAGAGAATTAATCTCGAGCGTCACCATTGAACCAATGCCTAAATCCTGCCAAATGCGATTGGTTAAAAAGATTAACTCGGCATCGATATCAGGTCCTGCCAAACCAAACACTTCAGCACCCATTTGATGAAACTGACGATAGCGACCTTTCTGTGGACGCTCATAACGGAACAATGGGCCCATATACCAGAGACGTTGCTCTTGGTTGTAAAGCAATCCATGTTCAATACCCGCACGAACACAGCCAGCAGTCCCTTCAGGTCTAAGCGAAAGTGATTCGCCATTACGATCCTCAAAGGTGTACATTTCTTTTTCAATGATGTCTGTTGATGCACCGACCGCACGTGCAAAGAGCTGAGTCTTCTCGACAACAGGCATACGAATTTCTTGATAGCCATAGCCACCCAGAATAGTTCGCATGGTTGCTTCGA
>CAZLIR010000249.1:0-3404 GCA_964559635.1 uncultured Enterobacterales bacterium | reverse complement strand
ACATAAAGAAGGGCTAGTACTGCACTCAGCCGGTTGGCCTCTGGATAATGCCACTTATGGTGGTTCATTCATGTACCACCTTGAAGATCGTCAGGTAGCGATAGGTTTTGTTGTTGGTCTAAATTATCAAAACCCTCATTTAAGTCCTTTTGGCGAATTTCAGAAGTTCAAAACTCACCCGGCTATCTCTAAGTATCTCCAGGGTGGTGAGCGGATCAGTTATGGTGCTCGAGCGATTAACGAGGGTGGCATACAAGCGTTACCTAAGCTGACTATGCCAGGCGCTGTGCTGGTTGGCTGTGAGGCAGGCTTTTTGAATTTACCTAAAATAAAAGGTTCACATACCGCAATGAAGTCCGGAATGTTGGCAGCCGAGTCGATTGTTGAAACATTGGCTGGTGATGCTGACATTAGCGTCTATGAGGAGAAGGTTAAATCTTCGTGGATCTATGATGAGCTTTATCGGGCACGCAACACCTACCCCGCCTTCCATAAGTGGGGACTGGTCGGTGGTATCTTATTCACCGGAATCGATCAGATCCTGTTTCGTGGCAAAATGCCATTCACCATGACCATCTCAGAGCCTGATCACGAATCGCTCAAACCGGCTTCTGAATGTGCCAAGATTGACTATCCGAAGCCTGATAATAAGATCACCTTTGATCGTTTATCGTCAGTCTACCTGTCGAGTACTGTCCATGAAGAAGATCAACCGGTGCATCTGCAGCTCAAGGACTGTGAGGTACCAGTAAAGCATAATCTGGCGTTATATGATGAACCGGCACAAAGGTATTGTCCGGCTGGAGTGTATGAAATACTGGATGATGAGAAATCAGGTGAAAAGTATTTGCAAATTAATGCTCAGAACTGCGTGCATTGTAAGACCTGTGACATTAAAGATCCGACCCAGAACATAAACTGGGTGGTGCCTGAGGGTACCGGCGGGCCAAACTATCCCAATATGTGATACACAATAAATAAAGGCCCTCTAAAGGGCCTTTTTTATAGCACTAAAATTAATAGTCATCGAGACCGAATCCAAATGGATAGAGTGCTTCAGGCGCATTCGGCGCCAGAGGTAAGTCAGCAAAGGAATCCGGCCAGCTAAAGGGTAATTTACCACTTGGTTTGAAACCATTACTGCCGTAGAGAAAATCCGCCACGCCTGCTCCCTCGGATCCGGGAAGCCAGGCAGCAATGAAGGCATCACTTTTAGTAATTGAGTCACTTATTGTCAGTGGGCGTCCTGATAGCAGAATCAGGATGACATCCTTATTGAGCGCCTTACAGCTATCAATTAGCGCCTTTTGCGCGTCAGGGATATCTAAATTGGTTGAATCACCTTTGAACTCGGCATAGGGTTGCTCGCCAACTACCACTACAGCCTTATCAGCAGTCATATCGGCATGGCAGCCGTTAGCAGAATATTCAATATTATTCCCAAGTATCTGCATGCCATCTAAAATACTGGTCGCACCGGCATAACTGTGGTTTTGACCTTGCCAATGGATTGACCAGCCACCGCTCTGCAGGCCTGTATTATCAGCATGAGCCCCGACCACAGCCACCATCTCATCCACTTTAAGTGGTAACAAATCAGGCGTTGTTTTCAGCAATACCAAGGATTCTCTAACCGCTTGGCGTGCGACTTCACGGTGCACGGTGGAACCAACCATCTCAGCCAGCTCGGTGCGCGCATAAGGCTGTTTGAATAAACCAAGTTTGAATTTCATCTCCAGAATTCGACGCACAGCATCGTCAATTCGACTCATTGCAATTGTGCCATCGATAACCGAGGCTTTGGTCTTGGAGATGAATTCGTCATGATTTCCGGGTTGCATAAACACATCAACGCCTGCATTGATAACAGTGTGTGGAGGACCATAACGAGTCCCTCCCAGCCAATCTGTCATAACCACGCCGCTGAAACCCATCTCATCTTTCAATACACCCTGGACCAGTTCAGTGTGTTGATGCATATTGATGCCGTTAACCGAGTTAAAGCCGACCATAATCGCAGCGATTCCCTCTTCTACTGCTGCTTTATAAGTCGGTAAATGACGCTCACGGATCACCTGCTCCGACATAATCGAATTTCCGCCTTCTCTGCCGCCCTCAGTAGCACCATCACCAAGATAATGCTTGGCAGTAGCAGCAACTTTGTCAGCTTGCGCCAGCGATGCTCCCTGATGACCACGGACTGACGCCTGTACCGCCTTGATTGTCAGGTCGCGATCTTCTGAAAACCCCTCAAACACGCGTCCCCAGTGCTCATGCTCAGGCATCGCGATACAGGGTGAGAAGGTCCAGTTGAAACCAGTAGCTGCCGTCTCGACAGCGGTTACCTCTGCGGCGCGCTCAATCAAATCAAAGTTGCGAGTCGCACCCATGCCGATGTTGTGAGGAAAAATAACTGAGCCTTCGAATGTATTCTGACCATGTACGGCATCTACGCCAAACATCAGAGGAATACCAAGACGCGTTTGCAAAGCTTCTCGCTGAAATGAATCGAACTTCGCAGTCCAGTCAGCAACATGCGTTCCGGGTACAGGCCCTTCAGTATGAATAACCGAGCCAATCGTCTTTTCCCGGACGACCTCAGGCGAAACATTGTTATGCCATATTGACTGGGTCATCTGACCAATTTTTTCATCCAAGGTCATTTCATCTATGAGAGCCTGAATCATTTCTGACTCAGTATCATATGCACACAAATTAAACTTGGAGGTGCCCCACTCACAAATAATATCGAGCGACTTCTTTGTTATCGGCTGGGCAGGTTGTTGTGGATGATTAGTAGCACACGCCACTAACATGAGACCACTTAGAATAAGTGAAGAGCGGTTTATTATTTTCATAATTTAATGATAATCAGAGTTGGGAAGATGTACCACATGAGTCAGACGTATCTGACGCATCATAAGTCCGTTTTATCTAGATCAAGATAATCTACCAGTGATATGTTAGTGAGACTGAGGCTTGACGTGGGATACCGGGGAAATATCGATAAGCGGTAAAACCGGTATAGTCAGCACGTTCAGCATACTTCTCATTTAGTATATTGTGTATTCGTAGACTCACATCGACATGGTTGCTGAAGGAATGCCGCATCATCAGGTGCCATAGATCATGACCAGCATAAGTAAAGCGGTTGGTAGGCTCAAGGTAGTAATCATCGGCAATTATCCACTCAAGCTCGACATGTGTACTGTCATTGGCCCAGCCGATGCGTTGGTTAAGTTGGAATTTCGGCGCGCTATCGACCGTATTACCGTTGATGTTTATACCACTTTGAATTTCATCATAATCATAGCGGTGACTGCCATAGCTGGCGCTTAGATTCCAGTAAATGCCCTCTTGCCAGTTATATGCCATCGCTAACTCAACACCAGAGTGTTTCGTTT
>CAZLIR010000248.1:0-3409 GCA_964559635.1 uncultured Enterobacterales bacterium | reverse complement strand
GCATTACGTCGCGCTAAGAATATTCATCACCATAAATTAGATGTTGATAAAGAAGCTCGTCGTAGCATGAATGGTCACACTAGTAAGGTTCTGTGGTTCACGGGAATTTCTGGTTCGGGTAAATCAACAGTCGCTAATGCCTTTGAGAAAGCACTTCATGAAAAAGGTATTCGTACCTACATTCTTGATGGTGACAATGTGCGCCATGGTTTGAATAACGACCTTGGTTTCACCGATGCCGATCGCGTTGAAAATATCCGCCGTGTTGCTGAAGTTGCGAAGTTAATGGTTGATGCGGGTGTGGTTGTTCTAACCGCATTTATCTCACCATTCCGCTCTGAGCGTCGCATGGCACGTGAGCGTTTTGGTGATGATGAATTTGTGGAAATCTTCGTTGATACACCACTTGAAGTGGCTGAAGCACGCGATCCGAAGGGGCTTTACAAAAAGGCACGTCGTGGTGAAATTCCAAACTTCACGGGCATCGATAGTCCATATGAAGCACCTGAGAATCCGGAGATTCGTATTTCAACAGAGTCAGACGATGTTGATACGCTAGTTCAACAGCTACTTGAGCAATTAAACTTCAGAAGCTAAAGGTTAGAGCGTGCTTAAGAAGAGCCAGTCGTTAATAGCGACTGGCTTTTTTATGCGCTAGCAAAAGGGATCAGGTCTCACGAATTAGACCGACAAATAACCCTTCAATGACCAGCTCCTCGGGCTTAACAAAAATGGGACCGAAGGCATCATTGGCTGGTAGTAGTACTGGGTGAGGAGAGTGCAGATCGAGATACTTCACCGTGACTTCATCTTCAATGCGCGCCACTACGATCTGACCGTGTCGAGCGCGCTCAGTTTTTTGTACGGCAATTAAATCACCATCTAAAATACCGGCATCCTTCATACTTTCACCACGCACCCGAAGTAAGTAAGTGGGGCGGTGACGGAATAGACCATCAGGAACTGGTACGTGACGTTCAACGTTTTCTTGTGCCAACATGGGACTACCGGCCGCGACCATACCGATTAATGGTATTTCCTGAAATGCTTCACTGAGTAACTGAATACCACGCGGCTTATCGCTATGTAATTTGATATGACCTTTGCGCTCTAACGCCTTTAAATGATCAGCCGCAGCACGGGTCGAACTCACGCCAATCGCCTTGGCGAGTTCAGCATGACTCGGTGCAATACCATTGACCTGAATGAAATCACGAATGACAGATAAAACTTCAGTTTGTCGTTGCGTCAGCGTATCACTCATTAAGTTAAACCCTCTTCAGTTAATTGCGAACGTTCAATAACGATCGGTGATGGCGGTGTTCTAAGTGGTCGAATAAATAGTGACTGAACAATTTATTTTCGTACCTAGCGTGTAATTGCATACTAACAAAGAACATGACTATACTACTCATATAAGTAGTATATGTACAGTAAAATTTATCTGACGTTGACATAACAGATCGTCACATTCCGTCAGAATTTTATCGAGATTTTTTAAGAGATTAGTTATGCAAGCACCATGGCCGCGCATGATTGCGCTGGTAGATATGAATGCCTTCTTCGCCTCTGTAGAGCAGCGCGATAACCCCTATTGGCGCGGGCGTCCGATAGCTATCACCAATGGTGATAAGGGCTCTTGTATCATTACCTGCTCTTACGAGGCGCGGGCTTATGGGCTTAAAACGGGTATGCGTTTTAAAGAGGGATTACAGAAGTGCCCATCACTCATTCGTGTACCAACCAGACCGAATGCATATGCTGATACATCGCGCGCAATCATGGCTCGATTAGAAGATATCAGCCCCGATATTGAGGTTTTTTCGGTCGACGAAGCCTTTTTAGATATGACGCATTGCCAAGCACTGTATGAAAATGATCCATATAAAGTGGCTACTGCGATTAAACAGGCGGTGTATCAAGCATCTGGTTTGTTATGTTCGGTTGGTGTTAGTGGCGATCGCAGTACTGCGAAGTGGGCTGCTAAACAACAAAAGCCGAACGGTATGACTATCATTGCACCAGAAGATGCCGCGGGCCGTTTAGCTACTGTCCCAGTGACGGATTTGTGTGGCATTAATAAAGGCGTAGGGAAATTCTTAGCCCAGTATGGTGTGTACCGCTGCGGTGACATGGCAAAAATTCCGATTAGTGTCATGGGGCGGCGGTTTGGTAATCCCGGTAAACGACTCTGGTTGATGGCTCAGGGATTAGATCCAGCGGGTATTACTCAGGAAGTGGCTGAGCCGAAGAGCATGGGGCATGGCAAGGTGATCCCGCCGGATACGCGCGATGCCGATCAAATTAAGCTCTTTCTATTGCATATGGCGGAAAAGGTGGGTGCGCGGTTACGCATTAATAATCTTCAGGCGCAGCATTTTGCGTTTGGTTTACGTACCAAACATGAATGGATCCATAGCCGCACCAAGGCGCTTGTGAATACCGATGATGGTGGGCTAATTTATCGCCTAGCACGGTTTTTCTTTGAGCAGAAGTGGGATGGCAGCGGCGTATACCAGGTGCATATTCTGGCCATGGATCCAAAGCCAGCCGATGGTCAGCACGATCTGTTTATCGCCGACGAGCCGAAACGTCGACAAATGTCTGAAGTGATTGATGCGGTTAATCACCGTTACGGCGAATTCACCCTATGTAAAGCACCGCTAATTAATCGTACTGCTATGCCCAATGTCATAGCGCCTGCCTGGAAGCCTTCTGGTCACCGCGATAGTTTAGCCGTGTAGGAATTAAGTCATGTGTCGAGCCGTGCGTTATCAGTTTGAAGGAGAAGAGTATGAGCCATACTTCACCAGTCCATTGGCCAGATTGCCGGTACGGATGAAAAATGGCCAGCAACTGTTAGTGCCTTGGGGAAGGCGGCCGCGTGAGCAATGCACCAGCCCGTTTGGCCCCGGGATCCGCTTGTCAGCAATTCAGTCCGGTCTCTGGGATCACCTGATCCCGAAGCCGGTAAAAATAGTCGTACAACATTTTATGGAATCGGATGTAACCGGTAAGCCACATTGGTTTCAGGTAACCGCGGGTCAGTACTTGCAGGGTATGTTGATTCAGCAGAAGCAGGGGTATCGGGTGTATATTGTGCAGCTCGATTGTAATAGCTCAGATATCTGCTTCGAACAATGGCCCCGAATCATCAGCGCCCCCTTTTAGGTTTCTGTGGCCTTTTAGGTCTCTTTGGCTTGCTAGCATTGTTGTTCGGTCGTCATATAGGTTTCCTATACTCCTCCTCGCGCCTCACTAACAAACCAAAGAGCCTCTAAAAGCATTAATTATTGGGCCTGCTAGCATTGTTGCTCGGTCGTCGAATTGGTTTCATACACCAGCTAAAGATCTGCGATGAGTTCGTGGGCCTTTTTGAAATCGAGAGAATGATTGTATAACGGTCGGC
>CAZLIR010000247.1:0-3424 GCA_964559635.1 uncultured Enterobacterales bacterium | reverse complement strand
GCTTTAAGTTGAATTTACCGTTGATATTACTGTTCTCAGTGTTACCACTGCTAGCAACATAACCAAACTGAATACTACCTTTCCATTCTGGTGCTTTTTCTGTCGCCTCTTCCTCCGCCTTTAGCTGAGCAGTGCTCAATGCTAGCGCGACACAAACTGGACGAATGTAAGTCGTGTTCATAGAATCCTCTCTTATCAGGTTCACGTATAATAAAATCGATGCGCATTCTAGAGATTTTTGCCTCTGATAGATAGGGTAATAGGCTGTTTTTTTAGATATTTTGCCCTAGATTTGTTGATTAAAGCCAATTCCTCATGTATTATCGCGCGCTCATTGGACATTTGGTCCATAAAACCCGATGAATCGGCATGGCCATCCCAACAAATAGGATGAAGAATTATGAAAGTTTTATCTTCTTTAAAGTCTGCTAAAAAGCGTCATACAGACTGCCAAATCGTCAAGCGTCGTGGTAAGCAATTTGTGATTTGTAAATCAAATCCTAAATTCAAAGCCCGTATGCGCTAAAACAGTTCTATCACCTGAATTATTCAGGTGATGACTGTTTGACATTCTACCTGATTCGCCCCCTATCTTTCTGATCCTGGCTCACTGGCTGAATGTCAGTAGAGAACATTTGTGCACGCTCAGAATTGGAAATTAGGCATAGCCCTTAGTTTAACCACCGCTTTAATGTGGGGTCTACTGCCGTTAGCTCTGTTACCGATCATTGGCGCCGTTGATTATGTGACCATCACATTCTATCGATTAGGTGGCGGTGGCTGTCTACTCTTTCTTTGGATTTTTCTGTCAAGACGACACAAGATAAAAGCCAACTTTAGCCGCAAAAACCTACCCCTTATTCTATTGGCAGTATTAGGTTTTTCGGGCAATTACTATTTCTGGCTGGTCGGACTGGAGACGACATCAGCTGCGACAGCACAGGTCATGATTCAACTGGCTCCGATGCTATTACTGGTCGGTAGCATCTGGTTGTTCAAAGAGAACTTCAACCAGAGGCAAATGATCGGTGTGAGTATATTTGTGGTTGGTTTAATCCTGTTTTTTAATAAAAAGCTGCTTGTGCTATTTAATCAACTAGATTCCTACAGTCTGGGGGTTATCTACCTACTGGTTGCCGCTATAACATGGGCCATTTTTGGTCTGATCCAAAAGCGTCTACTACGAGACTTCGGTGCCCTGGAGCTGATATTCACCATCGTGATGCTCTCGTGCCTGTTGTTTTTACCCTTTTCCTCACCCGAGCAGGCACTGCAGTTGAACAGTCTGGAGCTCGCTTTTCTGATCTTCGGGGGTCTCAACACCGCTGTCGCCTATGGTTGTTTCACTGCCGCCATAAACTACTGGGAAACACCCCGTGTCAGTGCAGTGATCGCCATTGTTCCGGTGCTAACTCTGCTATTTGGCTATTTACAGCAACTGTTTTTTCCTGAGATTCTCGCTCCAGAGCCGATTAACCAACTCAGTATCCTAGGCGCGATCGTCGTTGTGGTTGGATCCAGTATTGCGGCTTTGGCAAAACAAAAGAGTTAATGTCCGTCATCATTTAATCGTTTCACCTGCAAGTATTTTGTGTTAGAAATAAGCTTGTCTTACGAACCATAATAATAACGAGGACTATATGACACAGATAACAGATTCATCTGGCCATATTATTCGCAAGGGTCCCTACCCTGAATTAACGATTACAGCGGTACTTATTGGCTACCTCTTAGGGGCGCTAATCGCTGTTAGTATTGGCTACGCAGCCCTCATTCTTGGATTCTCGATCGAAGGCTCTGAGCTGGCAGCCATACTTGGTTTTGGTATCCTGCGTGGCATACTCAATCGAAGCAGTATCGTAGAGAACAATATCGTACAAACGGTCGCTAGTGCTGTGAATGGAGCTTCATCGGGAATGATGTTCTCGGTTCCGGCCATATTCATACTCGGCTATGACCAAACACACTTTGACCCGACTCTGATGGTGTTTGGCTGTATTGCCGGTGCATTTCTAGGTATCGCGTTTATCATTCCTCTGAGAAAACAGATGATTGATTACGAACGCCTGACCTATCCAGGCGGTGTTGCGGTGGCAACCATTCTGAAGTCTCCCGGCGCAGGTATCCGCAAGGCGGCTCTGTTACTTTCTGCAGCCATCGTATCGGCCATGGTGCATTTTGCCTACAAACATTATGGTTTCTCTAACTGGGAAATGGGCGCAGCCTTCAACTTCCCGGAATATCTCAATGTCACCTGGTACATCTCATTACTCACCGTGGGAGTTGCCTTTATTGCCGGTAAGGGTGGTTTTGCCTTTATTATCGGTGGCTATGTTTGTTACTTCTTTATTGCACCATTGCTGGCTAGTAACGATCTACTACCCGTCTCTGAATTAGGTGAGTTTATAACCAATCCGGACACCTTACGTGTGACACTCTACCGACCGGTGGGAATTGGTATGCTCATTGGTGGTGCCTTGATGGGCATCATTCTCGCCTTCCCGTTGATTAAGGGCGCTGTGCGCAGTATGCAGAATGCGGCAAAGGTTAAGTCCGCCATTTCCGCAGATGAAATGCCCATTAAATTGCTCTATGTCGCCATCGCTGGCTCAGCGGTTGTATTGGCTGTCATCGCAGTTTTATCCACTCAAGAAATGGGACTTATGCGCGGCCTGTTCATGGCTGTCATTGGTACCCTGTGGATCTGGATTGCCGGGGTTATCCTGTCGGAATGTATTGGTCGCACCAACTGGTCCCCCCTTTCTGGTATGACATTAATTGCGATTACCATATTAATTATCATCAGCAGTGGACTCGGAGATACCGCATCAGTCATTGCTTCGGTAGTTGTCGGTGCTGCAGCTTGTGTTGCCATGTCGCAAGCAACCGATTTGATGCTCGATCTTAAAACCGGATATCTGGTTGGTGCCACACCGAAGATGCAGATGAGTGGACAATTTCTGGGTGCCTGGTTAGGTCCGATCCTAATCATGATGCTGATAATCCTACTGCACGAAGCATATGGTCTGGGCAGTAACGAACTACCCGCGCCACAAGGTCAGGCACTTGCAAGTATGATCACAGGTATTCAGGGTGGTGAGATACCACTGGAGAAATATCTTGCGGGTGCTGGCATGGGAGCCTTGTTATCGGCTATGTCTGGGGGACTGGGTATCACTGTAGGGCTGGGCTTCTACCTACCCTTCAATATTGTACTGACCTATTCATTGGGTACCTTTATTAGAATTGCTGTTGACCGCAAGATGGGCAAGCGATTCAGCGAGGAGACAGGTATTCCGGTCGCTGCCGGTTTTATTGTCGGGGAAGCGTTGGTTGGAGTCGGTTTTGCAATCTACTATGTGGCACAGGCCTAGGAGGAGTCAGTTATGAATCAGAAATTAATTGGACAACTCATGGTCGCTGC
>CAZLIR010000246.1:181-3437 GCA_964559635.1 uncultured Enterobacterales bacterium | reverse complement strand
AAAATTCGCGGGCATTCTAGCCTAAAAGGATCAGGAAAACAGCCTAAATTGGCTATTATTTCATCAACATCACGGAAATCGGATGATTCGTGGGGATTATTTAGGAAAATAGTCTAAAACTAGCTACTGATATTCTGCTCAATAAGCCATTCAACATTTTTAATGTCAGGAATTATGAGCTCTCGTTCGCGATAGACAACGTTCGCCAGAATCGATTCAGGCAGTGACTCTATCGCCTCTTCTGAGTCATCTTGATGGGCAATAGAATCTTTCGATACCGGAGCGAGTCTTGGGATCCCTTCTACAGCGATACCAAAGTATGGCATCTGTTTTAATCCTAACTGAGTGTGCAGAATAGCGACCATCTTCTGTCGTCGATCAGATGGTTTAAAATCAGGATTGTAGATCTGCTCATAGGAGACAACCGGCAGTAACATACCACGCCAGTGCAAATAGCCAATATGCCACGGCATGTGGTTCTCAGGTGGTGGCTCTGAGTCAATGTAAGGCACAATCTCAGCCAACGCCTTATTCGGAATCAATATTTGCTTATCGCGCATGGGCACGATTAGGCAATAAATTTCATCACTATCTGACATTCAGCTTATCCTCGTTTCTTAGCAATTAACTCATCAATCCGCTGTAGCAAGGCATCCTCAGCGAATGGCTTACCCATGAAATCTTCGACACCGATATTCATGGCACGCTCTTTATGTTTTTCACCGGTTCGTGAGGTGATCATAATAATCGGAATGTGCTTTAGTTCGTCATCAGACTTAACAATCGTGGCTAACTCAAAACCATCCATTTTCGGCATTTCGATATCCAGCAAAATGATATCTGGTTGCTCGTCTTGCAATTTAGTCGAAGCATCGACACCATCTTTTGCCGTCATGACATCGAAATTATTGCGCTCGAGTAGACGTGAGGTAACCTTTCGTACCGTAATTGAGTCATCAACGACCATGACGGTTGGCACATAATCTTCATCATATTCTGCTGCCGCTTCGAGCTCTGAATCTTCATCTTGCTCACTGTTCATTCGTCGCCACAGTGAAGGTATATCAAGGATTAATACGACTGAGCCATCCCCTAAAATCGTCGCGCCTGATAGACCACTGATACTACTGAGCTGAGCTCCCAGAGACTTAACCACTACCTCACGGCTACCAATCAAGCCATCGAGTTGTATGGCCACTGGCTTCTCAATACCATGCACCAACATTACAGGTAATGGTTTTAGAATATTTTCAAAGTCTGGCTTTTTATTTCGCTCAAGCATAGTGCCCAGGTAGTTGAGCTCATACTCTATGCCAGCGTACTCATAGACCGGTTCATCAAGTTTGTATAGCTCTTCCAACTCATAAGGACTGACAGTAACGATACCCTCGATATTGGTCAGCGGAACAGCAAATGCTTCTTCGTTCACCATAACCATCAAGGCATTATTTACCGATACTGTAAACGGTAAACGAACCATGAAGTTACTGCCTTCATTGGGTTCAGATTCTACTTCGACATAGCCGCCGAGTTGTTTGATTTCACTGAACACGACATCCATACCAACGCCACGTCCTGAGATTTGGGTAACTTCATCAGCAGTACTCACGCCCGCTGTGAATATCAGATTGAAAACTTCTGTTTTACTGAGTTCTGCATCCTCTGTGATCAGACCGCGTTCAACCGCTTTTTCTCGAACTTTGTCGATGTTGATACCACGACCATCATCACTAATTGAAATAACGACCTGTGCACCCTCACGGGCTAGCTTAATGCGAATCTTACCCTGCTTATCTTTGCCTAGCTTACTGCGTTCTTTGGGTGACTCAATACCATGGTCGATGGCGTTGCGCATCATATGTTCGATGGGCGAGACCATTTTCTCGAGTACCGTACGATCCATCTCGCCATCAGCGGTGATTTTAATATTAATGTCTTTCTTCAGCTCTTTACTGATCTGTCGCACCATGCGTTGTAAGCGCGGCACGATACTGTCGAATGGCTCCATGCGAGTGTCGATCAGACGTTCTTGTAGCTCAGTATTAATTTGTCCTTGCTGGATCAGCAACGCCTCTGCTTCTGAAGCTAAATCCAGGAAATTATCTTTCAGATTTACCAAGTCATTAGACGACTCACTCATACCGCGTGCCAACTCCTGTTGACGGGTATAACGGTCCATTTCAAGCGGATCAAACTCGTCCATATCAGGTCCAGCCTGCTCTTGGCGATACTGGATTTGAGCATCAGTCTCAACTTCCATCGCTCTTAACTGGGTTCGAAGTCGTTCGATAGTTGAGCCCATCTCCTCGAGATTATTCTGTAGCGTATTAACCTGCTGCTCCAGGCGTGAGCGTAAAATGCTGGATTCACTGGCCAGATTCACCATATCTTCCAGGGTCTCAGAGCCAACTTTAACCTGCTCTCCAGATGTCTTTCGCCGCGCCGCCTTTTTCGCCTGCTGCGCTTTGGCTGCTTTAAAGGTATCTTGGTGGGTCACAGGAACAAACGGCATAGTCTGATCCAGAGGTGGTAATTCTAGATCTGCTTTTACCACTGGCTCGGGTTGCTCTGACTCAACCGCTTCAGTTTCAGGCTCATCAGCAGTATCTGCATCCTGTTCGTCTGCCTCTTCATCAACCGCTTCAGGCTCATCAGCAACCTCAGTGGTAGCGGATGTATCTTCGACCTCAACCGATTCTTCGACCTCAACCGATTCTTCGACCTCAACCGATTCTTCGACCTCAACCGATTCTTCGACCTCAATTGACTGATAATCCTGAAGTATTGATTCGTCGATTTCCTGTTCCAGACTTTGGATGAACTCGACTGGAACTGTCATCTGTTGCTGCTCTGATATCTCATTAACCAGACGGGAGAATGTATCGCGGGCATCAAATGATAATTGGAACAGGTTATCTGTAGTATCTCTTCTGCCCTCAGCAACACTCTCATAGAGTGTCTCCAAGTGATGGCTCAGATCGCCAAGTAAATTTAATTCGGATAACCTAGCACCACCTTTCAGAGTGTGCAGATTTCGTTGCATTAAACCAACATGCTCAAGATTAGTCGGATTTGATTGCCAATCACTGATAGTTGCCTCGAGTGAATCAATAATTTCTCTGGCTTCCTCGAGGAAGATATCCAGAATTTCCAGGCCATCCTCATCCATCACAACGGGAATAACTACTTCTTCAGCGACCTCTTCTTCAGCGACCTCTTCTTCAGCGACCTCTTCTTCAGCGACCTCTTCTTCAGC
>CAZLIR010000246.1:0-81 GCA_964559635.1 uncultured Enterobacterales bacterium | reverse complement strand
GACCTCTTCTTCGGCAGTCTCTTCTACAGGATTAACAACTGAATTGATCTCTTGAAGAAGTTGATCAGCTGATGGTAACGG
>CAZLIR010000245.1:1592-3445 GCA_964559635.1 uncultured Enterobacterales bacterium | reverse complement strand
CTCTGACGTGGCCTGGAACATCTGCTCCATCGCCAGACCTGTGGCCAGATTTCGAACGAAAGTGATTCCTAGACGGGTGATACCCATTTGTAAGTTGTCGACCACCACTCTTCCTCTGAGAAGGGGTGAGTTAGCTACCTTAATTAGACGCGCACTGAGTGCGGCATCAGAGGCAATGACTTCGGCGAGTTTAGCGGCAGAGACCTCAGGATCCTCAACTGCTTCCCTGATACGCAAAGCGACCTCTGGCAAGGTAGGTAACACTAGACGATCAGTCTCAATGGCATCCATTAACAGTTTTAGGAAATCTTCTTCCAGACTCATGGGATAAACTCCTATCCGAGGTATGTTCTATTTATATCACAGAGTATAGTCTTTTCTTCATTAATTGATAACCCAATTTCCTGCTGTTCTAGTAAGTCTTTGTGAATTGACGCAAGAATCCAGCTTTTTCCCTGGCCATCTGAATACTGATTGATAACATGACCGATGCTTTTAATCTTACCCGCCGTTAATTCGGCCTTTAGCGGAGAGCTTATTGAATCGGCTAATTCATCGGTTATCAGCACAGCACTGGTATACTTTGGATTACCGCGATAGTGCATGCGGGCGATGATTTCCTGTCCTGTATAACAGCCCTTTTCATAGCTCACGCCACCAAAACCGGGGAGATTAATATCGTGTGGCAGGAATTGCTGACGACTTGCTTCATTGATCCATACGAGTCCTGATTGGATATCTTGAATCAGCCATTCTGCCTGCCCTGCTTCAGTAATCGCAGCATCGAGTGTGATTTCAGATTGCGAGAGAATAATTTCCCGGCGGTGAATGCCAGGCAGGGTTATCTGTATCTGTCCGTTAGTCGATGACACAACATAACTCGACGCTGTACTGCCCTGCTCTTTGTACAGCAAACCAATGGTTTGATAATGGTCACTGACATCCGTCACCTCTGACTTGAAAAAGGCGATATACATTTTCAATTCGTTCTGTAAATAAGCGCATTGATCTTGGTGGACGAGCATCAGCAGTTTTTCAGGCTCAATCTGAAGTAACAAAAAGGTACTTTTAATCCGCCCCTTAGGATTGCAGAACGCACCATATAACGCCTTGGTCTCACTCAACTCATCCAGATTGCAGGTTGTTTGTCCCTGCAGGAACTTAATACTATCCGGACCATCAAAGGACAGAATCCCGCTTGGCTGAAAATGTGTAGTGAATGTCGTCATTCAGATTGTCCCTTTTCCTAATCGAAAATAAGCTAATAGAGGTTGTGATTTATATCACTCTGATGCAGGATCTAACAATTATTTATTGCAATTAAAGGTTGGTACTTTTGTCAGAAAATCAAGATCTGCTTGCGAAAATTCGTTGGGATTGCCGACGTGGGATGCTGGAGTTAGATTTCATACTCGAGCAATTTCTCAAGACTGACTTAGGTAATTACTCAACAGTTCAGCTGGCATCATTACGCACCTTTCTTGAAAATCAGGACCCTGACCTGTTTGCCTGGTTTTTGGGTTATGACAAGCCAGTGATTGAGAACGATATTTTATGGGTTAATGAGATTCTAGCTCGCCAACCCGAAAGCCAATGATCTACTGGCTCTGTCTGCCGAGCAGTAGAAGCCGAAATCTAATCATCCTCGCTGCCATCCTGTTTATTATTTTGCTCGCTGCTGGCTCATACAGTCACTGGCAGATTCTGAGTGTGCTATGTCTGGTTGGCTACATGACTCAGCGCCTACTCAGGCACCATAGGACGTTGCCCCTTGCGATATCAAATATTAATGAGGATTGGCGCTGTTACTATGCTGATGAGATTCGCACTTATACTCTCAAGAGAGGGTTTGT
>CAZLIR010000245.1:0-1492 GCA_964559635.1 uncultured Enterobacterales bacterium | reverse complement strand
ATCCCCTCGCCTGCTGTGGGAGGTAATCCGTACTCAAGCGCTGTGATGTAATCATCATCGAAATGCATCGCTTCATCGTCACCCGCTTCTTTCGCTTCAACCTGAGTACGGAACCGACTCGCCTGATCATCCGGATCATTCAACTCCGAGAAGCCATTGGCCATCTCCCGCCCACCGATAAAAAATTCAAATCGATCGGTGATGAAGTCATCATCATCATTGCGGCGCGACAGTGGTGACACTTCAACAGGATAGGCGGTGATGAAGGTAGGTTGAATCAAACGATCCTCAACCGTCTTCTCGAAAATCTAGATCTGGATTTTACCCAAGCCATAGCCCTTCTCGATTTTTATCCCTAAGCCCTCGGCAATGGCTTTGGCTGAGTCGTAATCACTTAACTGCTCAGCGGTTAAGTCAGGGTTAAAGTGCAGGATTGATTCAAGCACTGTGAAGCGCTGGAAGGGCTTAGAAAAATCATAATCCACACCCTGACTCGTGATTTGTAACTGACCATGCACTTGGTCAACCACGGCACGCATCATGTCCTCGGTCAGGTTCATCAGATCCTGAAAATCGGCATAGGCCCAGTAGAACTCGAGCATAGTGAACTCAGGATTATGGCGTGTTGATAAGCCTTCGTTGCGGAAGTTACGGTTCACTTCGAAAACCTTTTCAAACCCACCAACCACAAGGCGCTTGAGATATAACTCGGGTGCGACACGAAGGTATAGCGGCATATCTAGGGCATTATGATGCGTGATAAAAGGTTTTGCCGTAGCTCCCCCAGGAATAACATGCATCATGGGTGTTTCAACTTCCATGAAATCACGTTGAATCATGAAATCACGAATGGCATTAACGACCTGACTGCGAATACGAAACGTTTTACGCGCCTCTTCATTCACGATTAAATCGACATAACGCTGACGATACTTCACTTCCTGATCCGTCAGCCCACTCCACTTATCAGGTAATGGACGCAGTGATTTTGTTAACAAGCAAATCTTTGTCGCACGAACCGATAATTCACCCTTGTTGGTTTTGAATACCGTACCCGTAACCCCGATGATGTCACCAATATCCCATTTCTTGAACGACTCATAGTCGCCCTCTTCCAATAACTCGCCTTTGACATAAACCTGTATGCGACCACCCACATCTTGTAGATGCACGAAGCTCGCTTTACCCATCAAACGACGCGTCATAATACGTCCGGCGATAGTAACGACCTTGTTTTGTTCGGCAATAGCGTCTTTTTCCTGAGCCTCGAATTCGGCAACAATATCGGATGAAATCGCATCGCGCACGAAGCCATTCGGATAGGCTTCACCGCGCTGTCGTAATTCCTCTAACTTGTCCCGTCGCAATTGCATCTGCTCGTTCAGTTCTAATGGCTTGTCTTCTGTATTGTCTGTCATTTCTATAAACCTTGTTTCAAACTGGCTTCGATAAAGGGGTCAAGGTCACCATCAAGTACCGCTTTGGTATTGGA
>CAZLIR010000244.1:0-3469 GCA_964559635.1 uncultured Enterobacterales bacterium | reverse complement strand
TATTCTTCTATGTGGGGAGCTACAGCGCTCACTGAACACTTTAAAGCCGCGGTAGCCTTTGTCGGTATTTCAAATCAGGTATCAAAATTTGGTACCAGTGATATTCCTAATGAGATGTATCTGGTTCACTCACTGAAATGGCCGTGGGACGGTGATAACTGGATGAACTTACTGCAGCGCTCTCCGGTATACCACACAGGGGATGCCAAGACTCCGATTTTGATCTTACACGGTGCGAAAGATACTCGTGTTCATCCGGGCCAATCAATGGAATTGTATCGCTTCCTGAAGGTACGGACTGAAACTCCGGTACGTCTGGTATTTTACCCTAATGAGGGTCATGGCAATCGCAATGCCGCCGCGCAGTACGATTATGCACTGCGGTTGATGCGTTGGATGAATACCTACCTTGCTGAGGATGCGACTCGTACCACGGAAATGCCTGCATTTGACTTGGGATTAGAAGAGAAGCTCAAGAAAGACGACTAATATTTATATTGGCTGTTCAAAGGCACCTTCGGGTGCCTTTTTTATGCCCGTTGCCAGGCGGGTGATAATTTCATGATTTCACGGTGTACAGCACATGACTCTGAATGTGCGCCTTTGAGATACCCTGAACTCATGAGAAATTCATTGGTAATTTCACCACCGGTGAATTTGAATGTTTTCTTAAATAATTTTACCCACGCTTCTTTACTCAGCGGGTGCTGCTTATCCAGCCAGGCCTTAAAGGAACCGAATTCCTCCTGTAGTTGGACAATGACACCAGCATTGTGAATCGTGGCTCTGATCTTCAGGCGGTTACGAATAATACTCGCGTCATTCAATAAACGCTGATAATCCACTTCGCCATAATTAGCCACAGTAGCGATATCAAAACCTGAATAGGCGCGGCGGAAATTATCTTGTTTCTTCAGAATGGTTGTCCAATTGAGACCGGCTTGGTTGATCTCCAAAATCAATCGGCCAAACAGTTCATTATCTGATTCAATTGGAAAGCCATATTGGGTGTCATGGTAATGCACATGAACATTGTCCTGCTCAAGAGAATTGACATAATCACAATATGACGCGGTAATCTGCTCTGCCATTTGTTACTCCAACACGGTTATTAAAAGGTGGTTCGTTTGGTATTCAGATCTGAACATGATTCTGCATTATATTGAATCATAAATTTGTAAGATAAATATGCAATCGGTCACATTTATTCTGCGCATGATGTGCTATGTTTAATAAGAGGCAGAATGATTCTCTGCCCACTAAGTCCGATACAACAGGAACCATAATGGCTAATACGATCCAAACCAATACTGCCTCGATTGCTGCTCAGCGTAATTTGTTAAACACAAATAACAATGTCAATACTGGCTTTCAACGGCAATCATCGGGCTCGCGGATCAATAGTGCACGTGATGACGCAGCAGGTCTGTTCATTGCCAACCAATTGAGCGCAGAAATCGTATCGCAAAACACCGGCATCCGAAATGCCAATGATGGTATTTCTATTGCACAGGTTGCCGAGGGCGCCTTGCAAGAGGTTAGCAATATCCTGCAGCGGTCTCGTGAACTGGCATTGAGCGCCGCCTCAGGACAAAATTCTGACGCCAGCCGTGCTGCGTTGGATGCTGAGTTTCAGGCGCTAGGAGAAGAGATCAACCGAATTGCCTCCTCAACTGGTTTTGCCGGACAAGATTTATTGTCCGATGACAGCTCTTTTGCCATCCAAGTCGGGAGTGAATCCGGGGATAGCATCTCCGTCGACACGCCGAATATCAGTTCACTGGGAAGCGTATTTAGCAGTCAGAGTCTGACCACTGCAGAAGATGCCTCGAGTGCGTTGGATGTCATTGAACAACAAATATCTACTATCGATTTAGCCAGCACAGAGCTGGGTGCGACTCAAAATAGACTTTCATCAAGTATCGAGAATATTCAGAACGTATCTGAGAATACGGCAGCCTCTCGCTCCAGAATCAATGATTTCGATTTTGCCTCAGGTGTCTCTGAGCAGGCACGCAATAATATACTGCAACAAATAAACCTCGCCGTGCAGGCGCAAGCCAATATTTCGGGACAAAATACCCTGCAATTGCTGAGTTAGTTTGGCCATCTGGCAGGTTTAGACAAGAACTAGTCGGAATTTTCTGATCAAATTGATAGTATATTGGCATACAGTCCATTGCTCAAAAGTCTACTCATGAAAACCAAACTCTCGCTGTTAGTTATTTTATTCCCCTTGTTAGTGTCATGCTCTGATCCCAAGCCTGCTGATGAAGAGGAGGCATCCATAGGTGATATAGTCACCGAGCAGGAGCCTAAGTCTGAGCCGGCAGACGGCAAACAGACTAACTTGGAAGGCAATGATTATTTGGTCACTATTTCGACTAATCTGGGCGAAATGAAAGCAATCTTGTACGATGAGACACCACTGCATAAAGAAAATTTCATCAAGCTAATCAATGACGGATTTTATAATGATTTGTTATTTCATCGGGTCATTAGCGGATTCATGATTCAAGGTGGTGATCCTGATTCAAAAGCGGCCACACCTGAGCAACGACTCGGTGCAGGTGGTCCCGGCTATAAAGTACCCGCTGAATTCGTGCCAAGTCTGTTCCATGTTAAAGGGGCATTATCTGCTGCAAGGCAGGCGGATCAGGTCAACCCAACCAGAGCATCGAGTGGTAGTCAATTTTATATCGTACAGGGCAAAGTAACGCCACGAGAGAAACTGGAGGGCGTGAATCAAGCGTTGCTTGGTCAAGCATTTCAAACACTGATGAGTAGCAAACCCGATAGCGACCTTGCCAAACAATATAAGTCATTCATGGAAACCAATCCCAATGATCGCAGAGGGTTGCGCAACCTGGTACTGCAAACAGCTGACGACTTGTCACAAGCGACCGGCCTAAGTTTACAGATGGCACCAGAGCGCATTGCTGCTTACTCGACGATTGGTGGTACGCCATTTCTTGATGATCAATATACTGTCTTTGGTAAAGTAATTTCAGGATTAGAGGTGATCGATAAGATAGCCGCAGTCGAAACCGGCACAGCTGACAGACCGGTGACCGATGTTCGCATGACTATTACCATCTCAGAAATGTCCAAGGCTGATATTGCGGCCCAATATGGGTATCCGTTTTAAGCGACTTTCACAGTTTCAGCTTGACATTGAAGTATTATCAAACGAATGAACTTGTACTATGCTATTGGTACGAATAAAACGATAATAAATGACTGCTCAATAACAATTCAAAAGATTGCTCACATGGTCGTTGAGTGTTCTTTTTTGAAGAAATCGTAAAGACGCCCCACTGCGTAAAAAATAATAAGGACTATCATTAATCATTGAGTGATTATGTGGAATGAGCAAGTGCTAACAGATTGAGGCTTGAGAATGAAACTTAGTGCAACTACGTTAAGGAGCAAAGTACTCTCTATTATCGTACTGTCAGCACTGACACTC
>CAZLIR010000243.1:0-3488 GCA_964559635.1 uncultured Enterobacterales bacterium | reverse complement strand
ACTCTAACCAATCGGCGGTTGAAAATGGAAGGGTTTAGCTTAGTAGATGTGCATTCATAGAGGGTTGCACGCTGACTCGGCTAAAGCCTGGACTTCCGCGGGTCAAAGGTCTGGAGGGAAAAGGGCGCGAACTACTTTACTTTCACTCTGACCACAAATATTCAACCCAAGCATTTAGAATTTCACGACCCTGTTACTTGGCTATACCAAAAAACCAGGTCTCTGCCCTACGGCCTCGTTATTCACCGAGCTTGTCAGCTAGGTGACATGTAGGCCAGATGTTTGTCTGGCAAAGTTTAGACCTTAAACGCCATCCCCAGTGCACTGGACGATGGTGACATGGCGTAAGAAGATACTACTGTCCTGGTTGAAATACTGGAGAAAAATGTAGCGAACCTGGCGCCAGAAAATTTGAATGCCGCAGTATCTGAGATCGCTACAGCTTGCTCAATGTTTAAATGAGGGAGACAAGAATGAAAAACTGCACAGTCAGTAATCACCTGAGTATCCAGTTCCTCGGCGCCATAGCGGCCACCCTGGGTCTGGTGGCAACCAGTCCTACCTCAGCTGCAGAGCAGGATTCATTGTCCGAATCATCCTTAACCGGAGCGCCACAACAAGAAGCACGTTTGTTATCAGCCTTCTTCGGGCTCGATAACGATCTACCCTTTGCAGCAAACAGGCTGTGCTTCGGCGCGTCTGGCGAGGATGGCATGCCTGTTGTGTTCTCACAAACGCTTGACGCTGACACGCTACAGCCCAAGGACTTTGAAGTTACCTCGAAGTCCGGTGAGGTCCACACCCCCAAGTGCGTCACCCTGCGACCAGCGCAGGACCAGGGCGAGCTGAGAACCGTGCTACTCATTGGCGAATTTGGCGACGCGCCTGACAACCCACCCGTGTCAGTCAAGGTGGTGGGTGACCTGCTCTCGGATGGCTCGCCCGCAATCAACTTCAAGGGAACACAGGTAGACGTTACGCCCCTCGCCGACGGTCCTTCCCTGGTGTTGGCCGAACCCGTTCCCGAAAAACAATGGACGCAAGAAACCAATTCCACTCGCTGCCCGCAAGGGGTGAAACAAATAATTCGGGTTACCTGGAACGGCGGTGTACGCCGACCCGATCGCGATGAAGCTGGTGAGGAGGAGCGCAAGCTCTATCGTGTGGAGGTGCAGCGTGCTGACGGCTCTTCTGGTGAGGTCACTCCGATCGCCCTGGCAGAACTGGAGGACAGGGATAACAACCATTTCCTGTGCCTGGATACGGACGACACGGCTGTGGCAGTGAGTTTTCCAGGAGGGCGATTAGTCGACCCCAATGGAGATCTAAATCCCTATACAACAGTCAAGATGAGTACGAGCGGGCGTTAACACCTGTAATACAGCGTCAGTTAATATTTAAGCAGGGATTATCTGGGCCCGGCGAACTCGGCCAGGTCCAGGCCGCACTGCGTAAACGTTACCTTCTGACATGCCAGCCCGCCTGCAAGTGAATCTATGAAGTGAACTCAGCATTGGCAAGGCCTCGGAATCGCGTGCACCGCCAATCAAAGCTGCAGCGAAATAGGGATGCGATCGGCCTATGGCTTATACCAGATCGAAGAGGTATAAGCCCTCTCCTGAATTGTATCGGGAAACCCCTCGGCGGAATCCATACCCAGCGCAATAGCGTCCAAAAGGGAGTGGCGCGCCGTTGGAATTTGTAACACCCGCAAATAGTAAAATGCCGACTGGCCTGCGTCGAAGTCAGGATCTGTCCACACCGTTGATAACGTCTCTGCACCCACCCGGTTGTCCACCTCGCCACTGCGCAGATCAACAGTATCTTCCACGGCAGGCAGCTTGCCATCGGGAGTCAACTGGCGGTCATCCGACCAGGCAATATTGTACACGCGCTCATGAGTTTGCCCCTGCTCATCTACCCAGCCCTTCACTACCTGCAGGCGATCCAGGTTAGCACCGACCGGGTCCTTCGCCGCGTAGGCAATGAAGCTGGGCGCGCCATCTAGTACGGCCGGCAAAGTGCCGCCCATGGCGACACCGCGAGCTGTCGCGTGACCGTATAGATCTGCTGAGGCCAGGTCTTCAGTGACGAATCCATTACCGCCGAAAAACTGTACGGCGATGCGCGGACCAGTAGTTGCGTACACTTCCTTACGCTTCATGGCTTGCAGGATGGCTTCACGGGTATTTTCTTCTGCCCATACTGCGGCCAACCCGGAAGCGGACATGGCCCAACCACTGGCACTTCTGCCACCGTCCTCATTAAACCGCCGCTTATTTTCGGGAATGGAATCGGTTGCAAGCTTGCCGTGAAAATTATTCTCTTCAGCCGACGGCAAGGAGGTGTGAGCGTCGGTAGAGCCGATAACACCCATCTGGTAGGGGTTGACCCCCAATGTTTGCTCCAACGCCAGCCCTCGCCTTAGAGCCGGCCGCAAAAAGTCGCCAGCCTGAGGGTTATATTCAGTCCAGTGACGTTGAATGTAGTAGGGGTAGTTCTCAAA
Source organism: uncultured Enterobacterales bacterium (assembly GCA_964559635.1). Lineage (GTDB taxonomy): Bacteria > Pseudomonadota > Gammaproteobacteria > Enterobacterales > CAXRAF01. The sequence goes on along the minus strand of CAZLIR010000243.1, from coordinate 982 downwards.
GTCGGCAAATTCGTCGTCCGGTGACAACGTAGAGTGGGTTTCCGAATCACCCTTTATCTGGGTAATTTCAGCGATCGGTTCCCATTTCGCCCTGGCCTGGGCGTACTCGGATGTCATCTCTTCCCCCCGCAGGGAACGGGTATCAAACATGTAGCCTTTGGAGATGTTTGAATTGTGGGGAATGGCGATAAAATTCGCCCCGGTTGCTGCCGATGTCTCTTCCAGCCAGGACCATAGATCTTCGGGATACGCGCTACTATCCGAGCCAAACGGATCATAGCCCTGCGCGACCTTGCCACTGGAATCGGATACCACAACTCGGTGTAAGTTGGCGCCAGCCGGAATAGAAGTCCACTCCCAGCCCACCAGAGCAGAGAACACACCCGGCTCATTGTACTCATCAGCGTAGTTGGTAATACTTTTCCAGGTATCAATCTCTATCTGCTGTGGAACGGGCAACAGACTAACGTTGCTATCTAATAAGGACGACTGTGCGTCCTCACGGGGTGTGATGTCTGGATCGGGCAGCACGGATACAAACAGGCTCCTGCCCTCACCTTTGTCAATAGCATTCGCAAGCACATACCGCGCAATATGCGCGATTAGGGAATCGATAAGACCCAGGTCGCTGGTGTCCACCCCGTCGCGGTGAATGCTACGCATACCACCCAGTAGTTCCGCATGATCTGACACCACCAGAAAATCCAGGGGTGTCTCTATTTGCACTCTCGCCTTGTGGTAGGGGTGTACAACCGGCATGCCTCTGGCATAGCGATAGGCGACGTCGGGCTTGGCTGTTAAATTGTTGTTGGTGTAGGCATCTGACGAGTACGTTGTATGCAGGTGGGTGTCACCCCATAGCAGCTGTTTGCCAGCCGCGTTGGCAGTAACAACCATGGCGACCATTGCCACGAAAATTTTTCTTTTCATGCCCTTATCCTTTTACGTCGTGCGATGCAGTTGGAACTGCTGTTTTTCAACA
>CAZLIR010000242.1:0-3517 GCA_964559635.1 uncultured Enterobacterales bacterium | reverse complement strand
GGTCGAAACCCAGTAATAGGATACCGCCTGATTAATGATCAGTATGATCGCCAGCATCAGTGCTACACGACCAAAGGTTTTCTTGGGTACTATAGAGAATCCGGAGTTAAATCGAAATAATCGTTGCAGAATTCCGGCCGTTCGGATCAGCCGGAATTTTGTTAGGGTTGGAAATCGCACTAACCTTCGCCATCAGGTACGAAAACGTAGCCTACTCCCCAAACGGTTTGTATGTATCGTGGTTTAGCTGGATCTTCTTCCAGCATGCGACGTAAACGTGACACCTGAACATCAATACTACGCTCAAGTGCCGAGTAGTCCCGTCCGCGGGCCAGATTCATCAGTTTATCGCGTGATAATGGCTGTCTTGGATGTGTCACTAATGATTTCAGTACCGCAAATTCTCCACTGGTGAGTGTCAGTGCGGTATCGCCATCATACATTTCTCGAGTAGCCAGGTTCAGCTTAAAGCGTCCAAACGTAACCATACTCTCTTCTGCCGATGGTGCACCGGGCACTTCGGTAACCCGTCGACGCATAACGGCTTTAATTCGAGCCGCCAGTTCGCGCGGACTGAACGGCTTACTCAGATAATCATCAGCGCCGAGTTCCAGACCAAGCACCTTATCCACCTCATCACCCTTGGCTGTTAGCATGATGATGGGTATATCATTATCGCCGGCTCGAAGTCGCTTACAAATGGTGAAACCGTCTTCACCAGGCAGCATGAGATCGAGCACGATCAGATGATAGTTTTCTCGCTCTAGATAACGATCCATCTGCTGGCCGTCAGCAACAGTACGGACCTGATAACCTTGTTCCTTCAAAAACCGCTCCAATAAACTGCGCAGTCTTAGGTCATCATCAACTACTAGTATTTTTGGCGTTTCTTGCGTCATGTATATGTTCCTTTACGGATGATATGAAGTAAAATAATAACGACGCATAGTGTATGACAATTGCACTGTTGAGTCGATTTATATTGTAAACAGACAGCAAAATGTCGCCTAAAACTGACCATGACTAATATGAAATTCACAAAGATACCCGAGCCAATCGTGGATTATCTGGCTCAGCACGCCACATTAACTTGGCACAAGCGAGCCAATCTGCCGCCATACTTTGGCTTAACCAAGGCTCTGCGTATCCCTGACTATAGTCATGAGCAACTGCTCACACTGATCAAAGCCAGGCTTGAGGGTTACATCTCACTCGAGCTAACGATCGACAAGGCGGCCTTTATGCAAGATTGTGCCGAGCATTTGGCGGCACTCGACATCACTGGGCTATCCGACCTTGAGGTTGCTTGGCATGACATCGAGCCGATCGCGCGGCGCACCCTATTACATCAATACAAGGTCAATGCAGATGAGCACCTTATTCAGAGTGCTGTTGCCCGTATGCCGGATATCATCAGTGAGCCGATTGCCATTAACGGCCGCTTTCTGATCATTGAGACGGGATTAAAATCTGGTTTGAAAATAGCCTGTTGTGAAGCCGATGGCTCTGTCCGTTCACATATGATCTTGTTTCCTCACGAGCCACAAAATCTATGGCAACAAGGGCTAAGGAAGTTGGAAAATTGTGTTACTACCAACAAGGTAGAAACCGTCATCGTGATTACCGGCGAAGGATATCGCGAATCACGAATATTTGTTAAAGAGTGGCTGGCGACCACTGAGCATAACCTTGTCTGCTATCGGATTAATGGCGCCAATCGTAAACAAATGACGGATCAGATCATCGACGAGCATGAGGATACCCTCTACAGAACGGTCGACGCTTTCATTCCCATGGTTATCGATCCTATCGCTACGCTCAGTCGCATTTGCTTGAAAACATTGTTTCATTTACCGCTGTTAAGTGTCGTGAATCAAACAGCATTAATGACTGCGATAAATGAACAGTGGGAGGCCATTCGGGATACCATAGCTAGCAAGCATGCCAAACCCGATCCACTATTTCTCACCCCCGTGTTGCGCTATACCGATTTACAAAAGCATCAAACCCTCAAGGGTCAGGTGATAAATCGCACCGATTATGGTTATTTTGTCGATATTGGCATAGTCGAAAATGGCCTGCTTCACAATAAACAGGTCGACAATACCAATGGCTACCAGGCCGGCGATATTATTAAGGTTACAGTGATGGGCATAAACCCGGAAAAGCAACAATTTGCCCTCACAACCCTCGAAAAGCCGAAAAAAGCGCGACAAGGCAAGCCCCACAAAAAAGCCGGAAAACCAGCATCAAACGCAAATTCCGCAATGGCAGACGCCCTAAAAGCCGCTTTTACTAAGTCCAATGAATAAATATGTTGCATCGGTGATGTCGCTTTGGTATAAAGTCTCTGCGCTAGTAAATACGAAGAAGCTCGGACAAACCGAGACTACAAATGAGACTTACGCCTCACATTGTTGAGGCTTTTTATTTTGGGCTAACGCTAATCTATGATCCCTCTCAACAGACCCCTTTATTTTCTTCTTTTCTTCGTCTGTCATGAGTTAATAATTGCCGCATACTATTTCGAATACTTCATGGGTTTAATGCCCTGTCCGTTATGTATGGTATCTCGCCTGTGGGTGGTTGCTTTGGGTGTAGTATTTTTAATCGCGGCGTTGCATAAGCCATCGGGCGCTATACAAAAAGCCTATCACGTTGTGATTGGTTTAATTGCACTGCTCGGTGTTGCCACTTCAGCACACCATGTCTACCTGCAGTCATTGCCTGCCAGTGAAGTGCCCAATTGTGGCCCGGGGCTGGAGCATATGCTCAATACACTGCCGTTCACTGAAGTATTGAATCAGTTAATTCAGGGTTCTGGAGAGTGCGCTGAGGTGAGCTGGTCATTCATTGGCTTGTCGATGCCAGCATGGATGTTAGTATTCTATTGCGTCATGGTTGTGGTCGCGATACTGCCTTTCCTGCAAAAGGATCGACAGTATCGGTTCCGTTCAAACGGCGAGTAATTTCTTCACCTGAGTTTTATTAACCATCCGTTGGTGGTTGCTCTGGCGTCTCTTCCTGCACTGGCTCAGGCTCAGGGTTAATCTTCAACAGCTCAACCTGAAACACTAGAGCAGAATTAGCTGGAATAGCGGCTGTTGCCTGTGGGCCATAAGCCAGATCCGGGCCCATGACTAACTCTATTTTGCCGCCCTCTTTGACTAGCTGAATGCCTTCGACCCAGCCTTGAATAACGCGGCCCAGTGGGAAATCAATGGGCTGACCGGAATTATATGAGCTGTCAAACTCGGTACCATCGACCAGAGTGCCTCGGTAGTGAACACGAACTGTATCCGCAGGAGTTGGATTAGCGCCCGTACCTTCCTCGAGAATGCGATACTGTAGACCCGAGTCTGTGACAACAACGCTCTCTTGTGCCGCATGTTGCTCCATAAAGGCCTTATTTGCTGCATTCGACTTTTCCAACTGCTCTTGCTCGATTTGGGTAATACGCTCTTGAATTTCTTTTTGTAGATTCAGCAAGATGGTTTGCATTTCTTCTGTGGTAAGC
>CAZLIR010000241.1:2352-3523 GCA_964559635.1 uncultured Enterobacterales bacterium | reverse complement strand
CACCGACCATCTGGGCAGAGAAAAGAAGCGCTGGCATTTTTACGCAAAATCAGTGAAAGACATAATCGGGTTCTCGATAACATGGACTTGAGTCGAGGGATTAATACACCGGACTCATTCTCTGACAGCCTCGGCAGACTGAGAAGGTTAGCAAAGCCTGGCAGTTTGATTTATATGTTTTCAGATTTTCAGACCATTAATGTTGATGCCAAGCGTCACCTGGCGCAATTATGCCGCCACAATGATGTTCAGGCCTACATGCTATCCGATCCACTGGATTATACGCTGCCACCCACCGGTATTTACTCAGTGACTGATGGATCTAGCATCGGTCAAATTCATACCGGCACTCAGGGGCTGGTAAGTCGTTATGCTGATATCTATGGCAGCCATCTCTCTGAGCTTGAAAATTTATTCAAGCAGCACAAAATTTTATTCGAACGGCTGCAAACTACTGATGATTTAAAGGTCGTACTGGCAGCGGCTAATACGCCTCGAATTATTAAGAAATAACCATGAACGATTCAGATCCATTAGCCAATTTACGTGATATCCACCTCCCGGGGGATGTCAGTTGGTGGCCGCTTGCACCAGGCTGGTGGATTCTCATCGTCGCTGTGATTGCCGTGCTGGTTTGGTCACTGCTACAGTGGCGCAAACGGCAAAAACATCGTCAGCTTGTGGTTGATGTCACCAATGAACTGGCGGATATTCAAACACAGTATCTTGAACATCATTCAGAGCAAACACTGGTGCAGAACTATTCAGAACTGCTGCGCCGATTAATCATGTTGCATCAGGGGCGCGCCGATACTGCCAACCTGCTGGGTAATGACTGGCTCGATGCGCTGAATCAGTATTTGCCCGAAGAGTCTCTTGATGAGCATTTCATCACCCTGATGACCGAGGGCAAGTACCAACGTCAGATAGTGTTAGATGATCCGAAACCGCTTATTAGTTGGGCTGAGTCATGTGCGCTAGCGATAGGACAGCATATTGTCAGGGAGCGACTAAATGCTTGAGTTTCTATGGTGGCCAGTTTTCTTAGTCATTCCTTTGCCGTTGCTATTACGTCTGACGCTTCCGGAAACCGGGGCGCATCAGGCCCACGCGCTGCGGACTCCCTACTTTCAACAGTGGTTATCAATGGATAAGGAAGCTCAGGATCAAT
>CAZLIR010000241.1:0-2342 GCA_964559635.1 uncultured Enterobacterales bacterium | reverse complement strand
ACATACAGCGGGGGCGTGCTATTGATGCTAATATGGCGATTAGTCGTCACGGCCGCCGCCCGCCGACAGTATGTTGGTGACGCAATTGATCTACTCTCTTCAGGACGTGATCTGTTACCCGCTGTTGATATCTCAGGCAGTATGGAAGCAGCCGATTTGGAGCTCTCCGGCAGAAAGGTGAGCCGACTTGATGTGGTCAAGTCTGTGCTTGATGATTTTATCGACCGTAGAGAGGGTGATCGGATTGGCCTGATACTATTCGGTGAACAAGCCTATCTGCAGACCCCCCTTACCTTTGATCGTGATACCGTCAGAATCATGCTGAATGAGTCAGCGATAGGTCTAGCTGGTGCCTCGCGAACAGCCATCGGTGATGGAATCGGTCTGGCCGTCAAACGTCTGCAACAACGTCAAGTGGATTCGCGTGTGTTAATCCTGCTCACAGATGGACAAAATAACACGGGCGCGGTGAGTCCGCTTAAAGCAGCCGAATTAGCCAGTCAGGTGGGTATCAAAATTTACACCATTGGTGTCGGTGCAGAGCGCATGGTGGTTGATTCATTTTTCGGTAAACGAACACTTAACCCATCGAAAGATCTAGATGAAGATACCCTCATTGCTGTCGCAGAAGCGACCGACGGCCAGTATTTCCGCGCTCGAAATACTCAGGAGCTAGAGGAGATATATGCCGTATTGGATGCCGTTGAGCCGGTTGAGGATGACCCAGAAACCTTCCGTCCCGTTAAGGCATTATTCTACTGGCCACTCGGATTAGCCCTATTATTGGCAAGTCTGTTGTTGATCGAGCAACGCCTCAGTGCATTTATGAACCGACCACGTGGAGAGCAGCATGTGGCCTGAGGTATTAGCTGAATTCCACTTCCTCCGGCCATATTGGTTACTCGGACTAATACCATTGGCTGTGTTGGTTTTCTCACTTTGGCGTAATCAAAAGTCAGCCAATGCCTGGGGGCAAATGATCGATGAACATTTGCTCGAGCACCTGTTGATCGCACAGCAAAAGGTCAATAAAGCAAAGATACATAATGGCTGGTTCGTGCTCTCCGCCCTACTCGCCATTGTTGCACTCGCGGGACCAACCTTCGAGAAACGCCCATTACCGGTGTTCGAAACAGAGTTATCTAAGGTTGTAATTCTCGACTTGTCGCTATCGATGAATGCCACCGATATTAAACCTAGCCGGTTAGCACGCGCGAAGTTTAAAATTAATGATATTCTGGCAGCCACCAAGGAAGGACAAATAGCTCTCATTGTTTACGCCGGTGATGCGTTTGTGATCAGTCCTTTGACTACGGATGCAAAAACGATAGCCACACTTGTTCCTCCCTTGGCCCCCGAACTGATGCCGGTGCTCGGAAGTGAACCTTTCAAGGCATTTGAGCTGGCATCTGAATTATTCGCCAATGCCGGTGTATTCAGTGGTCAAATTATCTGGATAACTGATGGCTTGGATGATGATGACTATCGTGAAACTCAGGCCTTTATTGCGCAAACCTCACATCAGATATCCATACTCGCTGTCGGAACCTCTGAGGGCTCCCCTATTCCATTGGCAGATGGTCAGGGCTTTCTGAAGAATAGTAATGGTGAAATCGTGGTACCGTCTCTGAACTATGCTGTATTGCAGTCGCTGGCACAGGAAAATAATAGTGCGATTAGTGAAATTACAGCCGGAGATACCGATATTCAGTATCTGATGAATCGTCTGGTGCAACCATCCGAGTTCATCGCTTCTGACGATGACCTTGAGATGGATACCTGGATTGAATTAGGACCATGGCTGCTTTTGCCGGTATTGATAATTATCAGTTTTCTGTTCCGACGTGGTTTAGTGTTCGGTTTCGTGATACTCATGCTTCCCTTGAGCAACCCAACAAAAATCACAGCACAGGATATCGCCAAAGAGGCAGAGCCGAAACAAACCACCGAGAATAAATCACTAACAGAGCGCTTGCAGTGGCTCTGGCTAAATCCTGATCAACAGGGTCAGAAGGCGTTCAAACAGCAACAGCATGAGCAAGCCGCAGGATTATTTGAAGATCAAGCGTGGCGCAATGCTGCACTCTATCGCTCAGGACAATATGAGGCAGCAGCACAGAATGAATTTACCGAGGAAACCGCGACAAGCCATTACAATCGCGGTAATGCACTCGCCAAGGCTGGTGCACTCGAGGAGGCAATCTCATCCTATGACGAGGCGCTGGCATTAGAGCCGGAGATGGAGGACGCCCTGTTTAATAAGCAACTGGTTGAGGAATTACTCAAACAACAGCAGGAGCAGCAAGAGCAACAGCAGAATCAAGACCAGCAAAACCAAGATC
>CAZLIR010000240.1:0-3525 GCA_964559635.1 uncultured Enterobacterales bacterium | reverse complement strand
TCTGACAATGTAGGGTCAGTGTAGAGGAGTCAAGCTGAACTGTTCCTGAACGAATTTAGGTATTCATTCAGGAACGATGATATGGCTAAAGGTTCACTATCTCGATTAATTCAATATCAAAGACCAATGGTCCGACGGGCGCGCCGTTGGGTGGGTTCGCGCCATAGGCGAGTTTAGGTGGGATCCACAAACGTCTCTTTTCACCAACGGTCATCAACTTCACACCAATTGTCCAGCCACGGATAAATCGATTGAGTGGGGCGATAAGAGGCTCATCTCGGACAACAGAGCTATCTATTACGGTGCCATTAGAATCCCAGCCGGTGTAATGCACCTTAACCACAGAGGTATCCTTAGGGTTAACCTCACCAGTGCCCTTTTGCAGAACCAACGTGACCATGCCCGATGGATCAAGTGTTGCCTCTTTCGGTGGCGCATTGAGGTTATCCGGTACTGTCGGTGCTGGCTGTGGCTTTTTGATGGCCAATAATTCAATATCAAATATCAGATCACCACGAGGTGCACCTAATCTAGGTGTATCACCATAGGCCAGATCCTGTGGTATCCAAAAGCGGCGTTTCTCACCCACTGCCATCAGTTGCACACCCTCAGTCCATCCCTTGATCACTCGATCCAGCGGAAAGGTGACCGGTTGGCCGCGTTTGCGAGAGTCATCGAACTTTTTACCGTTGCTGGTCCAGCCAGCATAATGAACCACAACCATATCCGTTGGTCCGGGCTTGGCGTCGGATGTGCCAGGCTTGATGAGCTGATGCGCAAGACCTGAGGCGGTCACCTCAGCACTTTCCGGAACCTTTAAAACCGGTGTTTCTGCCATTACAACACTCGAAAGCAATAGCAGACAAAGGCTTGTCAATTTAATGCAGTTCTTCATAACGATCGATTAGTCCTCTACTTCTTGAATAAGGTGTTTTTCTAATTCAACTCTGACATCCGCTGGTATCGGGGAAGAGCGATTCGTTTCATAATTAAAATGTACCATAACTGCCAAGCCGACCGCGACACAACAGTCATCTTGCCAGACAGATTGCTTGATGGTCAGAGAGCTGTTACCAAGCTTAGCGATCTCGGTGGTGATTTTGACCTGCTTTTCGAAATAAATTTGACCAATAAAGTCTACTGACATGTGCGCTAATATCAGAGGCCAGTTTGTCAGGTCTAAGTCTGGCGTAAACAGGCGAAATATGGGTTCACGGGCGTTCTCAAACCAGACCGGTAAATGGGTATTGTTAATATGGCCTAGGGCATCTGTTTCAGAAAATCCCGGACGAAATGCCATCTCAAACATATTATTCTCCGCGGTTACGTCTCACCGTTACAAATCGGACTCGTATTTCATGCAGTATATGGTACAGGATGATGCCAGCTATATCAGCAGCCCAATCAGCGACAGAAAAGCTACGCCATGGGATTAAAAACTGGATACCCTCAATGAATAAACCAAATAAAGCTAAACCAACCAGGGCCCAATAACCATAATAGTCTGGAAATCCTCGACTGAACAGCAGGGTCAAAATAAAAAAGGTGAGGGCATGGGCAGCCTTATCATTGATGAGACCCGCCAGATGCACCTGATCGGGGCGGTTAAACATCAGATAAATTGTGAGCAATAAAAAGACTGCCAAGCCGACGCGGTACAGCTTACGGCTGACCAGCGCGCGCCAGATTATGTTCATAGCATTATTGTATTATTAGCGTATTATTAACCGCTCTTGAGCACCTGAAGTGAAGCGGAATCATCCTTAACATGGAATTGGTTACGACCGTTGTTTTTAGCATCATACAGACGTCGATCGGCAAGCTCAATGACTTCGCGCCAACCAATTAGGCGGTGATTAGAACTGGCTAAGCCTGCACTCAGGGTCAAATGGCCCAATGGGCTTCGATTGTGTGGGATAGCTGAAGTCGCCATTTGGCTGATAATCCGTTTCAGCGGTACAGTCGATTCCTCGGCATCGGTCTCTGGCAGGAGTATGAGAAACTCCTCACCACCATAGCGATACAGATAGTCGGTTTCACGAACCGCATTTTTAAGTATATCAGCGACCTGTTTGAGTGCTTTATCACCCATCTGATGGCCATAATGGTCGTTGTACTTTTTGAAGTAGTCGATATCGATCATGGCCACTGAGTATTTATGGCCGTGACGAATACTGGCGGCGTGGGTTTTCATAATATCCACTTGTAGCGCCCGACGGTTTGATAGTCCGGTCAATGGATCGATAAGTGACATTGATGCCAACTTTCGGTTCACCGACTCGAGTTCCTGAGTCCGCTCCTTTACGTGATTTTCCATTTCAGTCTTACTATTTGCCAGCATGGTGGCGTAAGAGTTCACTAAATCTGTGTTAGTCACCAGGCCAGCTATTTCGTTATCACTATTCATGATGACCAAATTCTTAACATTCTTGATATTGATAAGCGCCAGTGCTTCTTCAATGGCGGTGTTTTCTGTAGCACAGACCACTTCACTGGCTGCTTCGACACAGGAGGTGTTTAGAAAATCAGTATAATCTGGCGCCTTAGCAATCGCATTCAACAGGCTCTGTTGAGTGAGCATTGCTTCGGGCTGTAAATTATCATTGACGATTAAAAGGCATGACAAGTTAAATTGTGTAAGGGTAGCCAGGGCTTCATGAATCGGAGTCGTTCTGGCAACCTGACGGACCGCAGTGGTCATGATATTCGCAAGTGTTAGTGGCTTCATAATATTCTCAATAGTATTGACAGAATCGTCCATGAAGTTTTGTTTGGATTCCACCCAATGCTACTGCAAGTTCAAAAATAACGACATTTGAAGCCTGCGACTACTATTTGGATACTAACAACATACTTTAGAAAGAACAACTAAATGCCTATAAAATATAGCGAAAATAATCAAAATGTTAAATGGGTCACACAAAAGATGGCGCTATTTTATAAGTTGCAAGCTATGCAACAGCGCCATCAGGGAATTGTGGAATTTTTAGGTGTGACTACTCCGGACGCCAGGCCAGATCTAATTCACGGGCTGCTTTAACATCATCGAGTCGCTTGACCGGCATGGTAAAAGGCGCCGCCTTAACATGCTCTGGATTGTTCTGAGCTTCTGATAGGATCTGTTTCATCGCTGCCACAAATCCATCCATGTCATCCTTTGCTTCGGTTTCGGTTGGCTCGATTAACAAGCATTCCGGTATTAATAGTGGAAAGTAAGTTGTTGGGGCGTGATAGCCGAGATCCAACAGGCGTTTCGCAAAATCCATGGCAGTTACCCCAAGCTCTTTCGCTTCTCTTTTGAGACTGATAATGAACTCATGGGTTGCGCGACGATCAGGGAAAGCTAATTCAAAGCCCGCCTCGTCGAGTAACTTTGCCATGTAGTTGGCGTTTAAGGTGGCGTACTCGCCGACACCTAACAAGCCTTCGCGACCTAGCAGTCTGGCGTAGATATAGGCACGCACCAGAATGCCGGCGTTGCCGCCAAAGGCTGACAATCGCCCGATGGTTGCTGGCAGATCTTTT
>CAZLIR010000239.1:0-3544 GCA_964559635.1 uncultured Enterobacterales bacterium | reverse complement strand
TGTAGGTGCTATTGCTGGTATTTGCCGGTATGACTACATCAGCCATCTCAACAATTGCAGCCATGGCCTTCTTATCTGGGTTAATTTGCTCAATTAAATTAAGTAACTTTGCGGTATCAATCGCTACATCCGCAGGACGAGAGTTAGGCTGCACTGATGCCACAACCTCTGACACAGGCGCGACGTTAGCATCTATGGGTGCCGGTTTGAGTACCAGTTGATCCCCATTAAGCGATTCCACTTGCAGCAGTACTTTGTCGCCCCCTTGAACGGAGAGTTTTGCCAACTGTTCATCAGCCACAATGACCGGGGTATCCTGAATGATTAGCAGCGCTCGCTCGGCACGGTTAATGACTTCAGTTTGAACTGTCGCTTCAACTACCTGTCCAACTTGTAGGGTATTAAGTAATTGTTGAATAGCCTTGTAAGAGGCCAATAGATCCTGACTCAGAGCAATAGCTCTGATAGGGGAGATCTCTAAACTGGCAGTTATCTGGTTCATTTAACAATTGTTACTACTTTAATGCTTGTATCGGCAGAGATTTATCCATATATAGGGCATAATCGTAACATATACCTGATAACAAGAAGATCGCCCCATCGGCGTTTCTCAAAAACTGACATACCGTGAAAATAATAATCTCTAAAACCCTCATCAGACCATTGCTCAGCTTGCTGTGTGTAACTTCATTGCTCGGCTGTGCCTCCGTCGCGAACACTGTGGCATCTGATCCTTATGAGTCATTCAATCGAACAATGTATGATTTTAATAAGGGTGTCGACGATGTTGTTTTGCGGCCTCTGGCAAAAGGCTATGATGCGGTGTTGCCTGATCCTGCGAAACAGAGCATCAGCAATTTTTTCTCTAATCTGGATGAGATCCCAACTGCCGTAAATCAAATACTACAGGGTAAGTTTCTCGATGCAACCAATGACCTTGGCCGTTTTGTGATTAATACCACTCTCGGTTTAGGTGGATTGTTTGATGTCGCTACCAAGATGGGTATCGAGTCTCACAGTGAGGACTTTGGCCAGACACTGGGTTACTGGGGGGCTGAATCAGGTCCTTACATAGTACTGCCATTTTTAGGTCCTTCTTCTATACGCGATGTGTTTAGCCGCCCCGTGGATAATTTGGTATCCATTCAAAATGAAATGGACGACATTCGCAGTAGAAATAGCCTTTACTTCCTGAATCTATTGGATTTACGTTATCGATTATTAGCGGTGGATGCACAACTCGAGGATGCTGTGGACGAGTACAGTTTCGTTAGGGATGCCTATCTGATGCGTCGCGAATATCAGGTGTATGACGGCAATCCGCCAGAGCCAGATGATTTATATGATGACGAATGTTACGAAGAAGATGAACTTGATTGTGATGATGAGATTCTAGATTAGCCTCATCATCAGTCTTTCAGTGAATTTTTTCGATAATTGTTGAGAGTTCATATCCGCCGTCTTCACTCGCACTACATCGTACAACCTTAACGGTAGCTTCTAGTGGCGGAGTAACCGTGGTTTCTGGTTTCAACTTAATCTCAATCAGGTCACCTGCGTCATAAGATTCATGAGTAACGAAGGCGATACCTGTAGCACTTAAGTCTTTACCAATGCCTTTTTGCCATTCTCCGCTGCCGGATGCACTGTAAGAAATAGGTGCATTAATAAACATGCGAATAAAGTCGCGTTTTTCCGAGTATTCCAAGTCTTCTCTGCTCATAGCAATACCTCATGTATTATTAAGGCGAATTACAACAATCCTTTCATAAATCATAGCAAATAAAATGAAAAAGTTATCAGTTTTTCAATAAATTATTGCCGATGGTGATTTCTCAAGCGTATGATGTTGTAACGCCCAATAGATCGGAGTTCCTCATGCCTAAAATGCTCATGTCATTGCTACTGATGTGGCTCGCCATCCATAGCATGGTTCATGCTGATTCAACCATTGAATCAGATATTTCCGCTGATTATCAGGACTACTTAAAACCACTGTTTATTCATTTTCATAAGAACCCGGAATTATCACTGGTCGAGTTCAAAACTGCGGCCCGAATGGCCAAGGAGTTACGCGCTGCCGGTTTTACGGTGACAGAGAAGGTGGGTGGTACTGGTGTCGTTGCGCTGATGGAAAATGGTCCGGGACCTCTGGTCATGATGCGAGCGGATATGGATGGCCTTCCGGTGGAGGAAAAATCCGGCTTGGAATATGCCTCAAAAGCAACCCAGGAGGATCCCATTACCGGTGACATGGTTCCAGTCATGCATGCCTGTGGCCATGATGTGCATATCACCAGTCTGGTAGGCACTGCACGATACATGAATGCCAATAAGGACCAATGGTCAGGTACCTTGATGTTAATAGTACAGCCAGCCGAAGAGCGAATTATGGGGGCTCGACTGATGGTTGAAGACAACCTGTGGCAGCGTTTTGGCAAACCAGATTATGCACTGGCCTTGCATGTGGGTGCTATGTTGCCGTCGAATACCATCAACGTGATCCCCGGCAGTACCTATGCCGGCTCTGACAGTCTGGATATTATTGTTCATGGTGTCGGTACCCATGGTGCTTCACCCCATGCTGGGAAGGACCCTATTGTACTGGGTTCACAGATTGTTCTGGCGCTACAAACGCTCATCTCGCGCGAGTTGCCTCCGCGTGATGCCGGTGTGATTACGGTTGGTTCGTTCCACTCGGGGACTAAGCACAACATCATTTCTGATAGGGCGCATCTTCAAGTCACGGTGCGCAACACCAGTCTTGAGACACGCAAATTATTGCTAGAGGGCATTAAACGCATTGCTGAGAATTTGGGTCGCGCGGCAGGTTTGCCCGAGGACAAGCTACCCGAGGTCATTTATTCCGAGGAAAGTACACCGCCAACAGTGAACGATGTTGCTCTAACAGAGCGCTTGAAAGCCAATTGGATAGATAAGCTCGGTGAGGAGCGCGTGCTTGCGATTCGCTCCAAAGGCATGGGGGCAGAGGATTTCCCATATTTCACGACTGATCCTGCGATCCCAAGCTTATATTTCGCTGTCGGTGGTACGCCTGCAGAAAAGCTCCGAGCAGCCAAGGCTGGTGGTGATCCCGTACCAAGTCATCACTCACCGTTGTTTAAAATAACTCCAGAGCCTGCCGTGGTGACAGGAACAACGGCGACTATCCATGCATTGTTGGAGCTCATGCCAAAGAGCTAATAGAGCATCTTTAATACCCAGCAGCAAAACTGTTTGAAAGTCTCAGTGCAGCTGATTAATAACCAGCTGCCTGACCATCCTTGCGCGATTCAGTAGCACCGTAGTATGTACCATTGTCGTCTACTCGGATTGCTTGATAACCACCGTAACCCCCGAGTCGAGTCGATATGCGGTGACCTTTAGCGAGAAGTTTACGCACTTCTGTGTAAGGAATTGTGGTCTCTAGCGCGAGTTCTCCAACACCAGCCAGAGATGCTGAGGCTGAATCTGTTGGTTGGCTATTGCCAAAATGTTGCCAACGATTGGCATCACCCGCCTCTTGGGTATTCATACCAAAATC
>CAZLIR010000238.1:0-3557 GCA_964559635.1 uncultured Enterobacterales bacterium | reverse complement strand
GCACAATATTCCGTGTTTTTTCGGGACCATACTTAGAGCGAAGCGAAGCTGAAAAGGCTGTAACTGCACTTAAAAAGTTGGCCAATGTTAATCCAATTATTGTGACCTATGACCCCCTAAAACACTCTCAGGGATAATGCTTAGTAGCAAATAGTCTAGCTTGGTTAATTTCTGCTAGGGCTTGTTCTAAAGATCCTATATACTAGCGCACAATCGAGTCCAAGAAGTAATGTTCATAACTTCGTGAGTACACGGATTTATGTAAGGGCCTTTATGTTATCTAGAATCATGTTATCTGGAATTATTAGATGTGCGGCATAGTCGGAATCGTTGGTACAGAACCAGTAAACCAGCGTATTTATGATGCGCTCACCGTTCTTCAGCATCGCGGTCAAGATGCAGCTGGTATCGTCACGTATAACGATGGTGCCTTATCTTTAAGAAAGTCCAATGGTCTTGTTCGGGATGTCTTTTCTACGACACATATGATGCGTCTGCAAGGCGTATCAGGAATAGGTCATGTGCGCTATCCGACTGCAGGTAGTTCAAGCCGTGCAGAATCACAGCCAATTTATGTGAATTCACCGTACGGTATTACCTTAGCTCACAACGGTAATCTAACAAATGCCGAAGAGCTGACGCAGCAATTGTTCCGAACTGATCGCAGACACATTAATACCTCTTCTGACTCAGAAGTATTACTCAACATTTTTGCCCACGAATTGTCACTATGTAACCACCTTCGTTTAGAGGCTGATGACATTTTCAATGCAGTGGCTGCGGTTCACCAACGCTGTCGTGGAGCCTATGCTGCCATCGCGCTTATCAATAACCATGGCATGGTCTGTTTCCGCGATCCGCACGGCATCCGTCCGGCGATTTTAGGTCGCCGCGAGACGCCAAATGGCTATGAATATATGGTTGCCTCAGAGAGTGTTGCTCTAGACACACTTGAGTTCGAAGTAATGCGTGACATTGCTCCAGGTGAGGCGGTCTATATCAATTTCGAAGGTAAAGTATTTTCACGTCAGTGTGCTAGAAACCCTGGTTACAGCCCCTGTATCTTTGAGTATGTTTACTTTGCTCGTCCAGATTCAATTATTGACCAAGTTTCTGTTTATAAAGCTCGACTCAGAATGGGGGAGAAGTTAGCTGAGAAAATTCTCCGTGAACGCCCTGATCATGACATTGATGTAGTTATTCCAATACCTGATTCATCTTTAACATCGGCCGTCGCTATGGCGCATATCCTTGGAAAGAAGATGCGGCATGGATTTGTGAAGAATCGATACATTGGCCGTACCTTCATCATGCCAGGACAACAGCAGCGTAAGAAATCGGTACGACAAAAACTCAATGCGATTGGACTAGAGTTTAAAGATAAGAATGTATTGCTTGTCGATGATTCAATCGTTCGTGGCACGACTAGTGAACAAATTATCGAGATGGCGAGAGACGCGGGTGCGAAGAACGTTTATTTCGCCTCGGCTTCACCACCGGTTAGATATCCCAATGTTTATGGTATTGATATGCCGTCTGCCAATGAATTGATTGCGCACGGTCGCACGGTAGAAGAAATTCAAAACGAAATTGGTGCTGATTGGTTGGTTTATCAGGATCTAGAAGATTTGATTCATTGTGCTAAAGAGGGTAATAAAGATATTAAGCAGTTTGACGCTTCAGTATTTACTGGGGAATATGTCACTGGTGATATTGATGATGAATACCTTAATAACCTTGATATCAAGCGCAATGATAACGCCAAGCATAAGCAAGAGAACTTATTCACAGACACCTCAACCAAGCCTATGGCTATGATTGGATTACACAACATCGACTAAATTATGATTAAATCACTCTTTCGTTCTATTCTTCGGTTATTTGGTTGGAAATTAGAACATGAGAGTGTGCCTGACTATGGCAAGGCTGTTCTAATCTTCGCCCCACACACCTCTAATTGGGACTTCGTAACCATGGTCTGTGCTAAGTTTGCACTGGATGTTCAGGTTCGTTATCTCGGAAAGCATACATTGTTCCGCCCACCGATTGGCTGGTTTTTTCGTGCTTTAGGCGGTATTCCTGTCGAGCGCTCTGAAAACCATAACATGGTAGACCAGGTGATCGAGATCATTGAACACGAAGATCAATGTCTGCTCGCACTATCTCCCGAGGGGACACGAAGCTTCACGCACTACTGGAAAACCGGTTTTTATCACATCGCTCACCGGGCTCAGATACCGATCGTCATGTTTTATCTTGACCGACCGACTAAAGTTATCGGTTTTGCAGAGCCGTTCGAGACCAGCGGCGATATTGAGGCGGACTTTACGCGTATCGCTGATTTTTATGCTGATAAAGAGGGCTTCATACCGGAGTATACAAGTGTGATCCAAACCAAACAGACATGCCTCAAGAGTCGTAATAATGAGGAGCCAGAATGAGACATTTACAGCTATTCATATGCGTCATTGTTAGCGTACTGCTTTCAACATCTCACACACTTCGTGCTGAAGATGCAGCGATTAAAGATATACCGACCGCCACTAATGGCATGGTCTCAACACAGGAAGCCACGGCTACCATGGTAGGCGTTGAAATACTTAAGCAGGGCGGCAATGCCGTAGATGCTGCAGTGGCGGTAGGATTCGCATTAGCTGTGACCTACCCACGAGCAGGTAATCTGGGCGGCGGTGGCTTTATGCTGATTTATCAGGCTGAGACTGAATCGGCTACTTCGATTGATTACCGTGAGATAGCACCCGCAGCTGCTCACAGAGATATGTTTCTTGATGAAGAGGGTAATGTTGATAATCAGAAAGCCCGCTTCAGTGCCTTGTCTTCAGGTGTGCCCGGGACTGTTGCTGGTATGGTTTATGCGCAACAGAAATACGGCACGATGCCGCTGGCCAAGGTGATTCAGCCCGCTATTGATCTTGCTGAGCAGGGATTCGTAGTTCCCGAAGAGCTGCGCAGAAGTTTAATTTGGGCTCAGAAGCGTCTCACACAACACCCCTCATCACGAGACATCTACTATCCCAATGGCAAAGCACCAGAAACTGGCTCGATATTGAAACAGCCCGAACTGGCCGAGGTGCTCAAGGCGATTCAAAAGCAGGGGCATGAGGGTTTCTATAAAGGATCTGTGGCAAAAATGATCGCCGATGATAGCCGTAATCATGACGGCATTATCACAGAGCAAGACCTTGCTAATTACAAGGCGGTTGAGCGTGTTCCGGTATCAGGCACCTATCGCGATCATCAAGTTATTGCTATGCCACCACCAAGTTCAGGCGGTATTCACCTAATTCAGATGCTCAATATCATGGAGCTCTGGGATATGACCGAATCAGGTGCAAATACGGCAACCACGATTAATCGTATGGTTGAATCGATGAAGCGTGCCTATGCCGATCGGAGCATGCACTTGGGTGATCCTGATTTTTACGCTGTGCCTCAAGATAAACTGATCGATAAGGCCTATGCTGGCCAGTTACATGCCGAAATTACCAAGCAAAAGGTGACACCGTCATCGGAAATAGCACCGGTGGTTATCACAC
>CAZLIR010000237.1:0-3574 GCA_964559635.1 uncultured Enterobacterales bacterium | reverse complement strand
GCCACGGTCCGTAGTGGCGAGGCCCAGATTATTCCGGCAAGCACCGGTGAGCGACTCTTAGAAAGCGTTGTTTACTATCCTAAGGTCGGCCAACCCCATATCGGAGCCTCAGCGGTCGCTCACGCAACCGACGATCCAAATAACACCATATTCTCCATCAAACGTATGATGGGCAGAGGATTCGAGGATGTGGTGCATTTAGGCGCACAATTTACTTATCGCTTCACCGATAAACGGCAAGGCATGCCCGAACTTATCACCAATCAGGGCATTGTTTCTCCAGTGCAGGTATCGGCTGAGATACTGCGCTGTCTATCCTGTCGGGCGAAACAAGCTCTTGGTCAGGATGTCGATGGCGTTGTGATCACCGTGCCAGCCTATTTTGATGATGCTCAGCGCCAGGCAACTAGCGATGCCGCGCGTTTGGTGGGGCTTAACGTATTACGACTAATCAACGAGCCAACCGCAGCGGCTGTGGCTTATGGCCTGGAGCAGGGCGATGAGAAAGTCATTGTGGTTTATGACTTTGGCGGTGGCACCTTCGATATTTCCATCCTACATCTTCACAAGGGCGTATTTGAAGTACTTGCCACTGGTGGAGATTCGGCATTGGGAGGTGATGATTTTGACAGGGAATTAGCCTTATGGCTCTCTGATCAAGCCAATATCGATGAAAATCCGGATGCTGGATTGCAACGCTATCTTCTGTCTCAGGCAAAACATATCAAAGAAGCACTCACTGACAAGTCTGATGTCTATATTCACCTGCAATTCACAAGTGAGCAGCAAGCCATAGACTGGCAGGGTTCAATCGGTCGTGAGGATTTTGAGTCACTAATCAGTAATCTGGTACAAAAAACCTTAATCGCAACCCGCAAAACGCTCAGGGATGCCAAACTTACTGTTGAGGAAATCGACGAAGTGGTATTGGTCGGCGGTTCAACACGAGTGCCATTGGTGCGTTCACAGGTTGCCGAATACTTCTCTGTTGAACCACGATGTGACATCAATCCTGATGAAGTAGTGGCTATCGGAGCGGCAATTCAGGCCGATGTACTGATTGGTAATCGACCCGATCATGACACGGTGTTATTAGATGTATTGCCGTTGTCGCTGGGGATCGAGACAATGGGTGGGTTGGTAGAGAAGATCATTCCACGAAATACCCCGATTCCTGTCACCCGTGCGCAAGATTTCACCACCTATCAGGATGGTCAAACAGGTTTGAAGGTGCATGTGCTACAAGGCGATCGTGAACTGGTGGATGATTGTCGCTCACTGGCGCAATTTAATCTGACTGGTATTCCACCACTCGTGGCAGGAGCGGCACATATTCGAGTAACTTTCCAGGTTGATGCTGACGGTTTGCTGAGCGTGTCAGCGCAAGAACTTTCAACCGGTGTTGAGAGTAAGACCATCGTTAAGCCATCCTATGGTCTCAGCGAAGAAGATATTATTCGCATGATCAATGACAGCATGAGCCATGCCGCTGATGATATGCAAAAGCGTCAGCTACAAGAACAACGTACCGAAGCCGACAGACTGATTGTTGCAATCCAGGCTGCGGTGGATAGTGATGGCGAACAATTACTGTCAGATGCTGAGCGACAGGCTATCGCCGCGGAAATCAGCACATTACAGTCAGTGTCTGAAGGTGATGATTATTCTGCGATAAAGAATCAAATTGAACAATTAAATGAGGCTACCAAAGAATTCGCCGCTAAACGCATGAATGCAGGTATTCATGATGCGCTGGTGGGTAATAAGGTAGATGACCTCTCGGAAGACGAGTTAAACCATGCCTAGAATAGTTTTTTTACCCCATCATGAGTTGTGCCCTGAGGGTGATGTCATTGATGTTGACCCGGGTATATCGGTATTAGATGCCGCACTCCAGAATGATATACACATCGAGCATGCATGTGAGAAATCATGTGCCTGTACGACATGTCATGTCATCATCCGTGAGGGATTTGACTCCCTAGAGGAATCCGATGAACTTGAGGATGATCTTTTGGACAAAGCATGGGGACTAGAGCCTGATAGTCGACTGAGCTGTCAGGCGATCGTTGAGGATGAGGATTTGGTGGTGGAGATTCCTAAGTACACCATCAACCAAGTCTCCGAAAACCATTAAATTGATTCTTAGAAGAGATAAAGATATGAAATGGACCGATTCGTTAGACATTGCGATTGAGCTGACAGAGCAATATCCAGACGTTGATCCCAAGACTGTGCGCTTCACTGATTTACGTGAGTGGGTGATGGGATTAGAAGATTTTGATGATGAGCCGGAGCGTTGTGGTGAGCGTATTTTAGAAGCGATTCAGATGTATTGGATCGAAGAAGCTGACTAATCTGTTAGCAGGCATCGTCAGCGACGTTAAATTTGTAAAAAACTCGACATAAAAGCTTGCCTTTTTCGTAAAAAAAAGTATCATGCGCCTCTCTGTGGGTTGTTAGCTCAGTTGGTAGAGCATCTGACTTTTAATCAGGTGGTCGCAGGTTCGATCCCTGCACAACCCACCACTTCTTTTCTTCGTTATTTCTTACTCGTTAAACTGAAATATATGAATGCGTGATCGCTCTGTTCCACCGGGTCGATCATTCTCACTGGCAATGAATAATAAGCCACGATTAGGCACTGCCAGTCCGCCCTCGGGACCAGTAGGTGTATCCAGGATTTGTACCAATTCAGGATTGTTAGGATCGGTTGCGTCAAAGACCATGACCATATCTGCGCGCTCTATATTCGCAAACAGGTAGGTTTTACCATTGGCAAACTGTGCGACTTCAATATTCTCAGGCTGAGCACCTTGCTGCATGGTTTTTTCAGTACGGTTAACCGCTCTTACAACGCGTCTGACGTAATCTCGTGAGGACCAGACAACGTCACCAGCACGGTTGAAAATAGTCACTGTATCGGTACCACCATAATAGTCACCCTCATCAGCGGTAACGATATATTCATCTGCGAGCCAACTAACCCCGTCAGGCTCACGCGCGGAGGAAATCTGTAGTGCGAATCGTGATTCCGAGGGAGATGAGGCAATCTGGCCAATCGTTGTGCCGGCACTGAAGTGACCAATTAGTTTAGCGCTCGGCAGGTCAATCAAAGCAACGTGATTATTTTCTTGAAGTGTTACCACCGCCTGATTAGCAACATTGATGTCGACATACTCGGGTTCAGGATCAGAGGGAAACTGAGATGCTATGCCTGTTATATCAACTGCAGTAATTTGCCAATTCTGCGGATCAGCATCCATGATATTGATGACAGCGACCATGCCCGCGGGTAATTGCGGCATATCACCACTGTTCACTGAAAAACTCCGTTGGTTCTCAATGGCCACTGCGGCATAGGACAAATCTGGGCTCACAGCGATTGAGTCTGGCTGACCTGGTAATGGTTGACTAGAAATCACTGATTGGGATGGTATATCTACCACCAAAAGCTCGCCTGTGCGTTGCTCAGCGCCTTTCGAGCTATCGATGACTACCAAAGCATACTGTCCCTTGGTGGCCACTGAGGTTGGCTCTCCGACAAGTTCTAGTCGTCCGATGCCAACTGCAT
>CAZLIR010000236.1:0-3582 GCA_964559635.1 uncultured Enterobacterales bacterium | reverse complement strand
GCACTAGCCCGGGTTCGGAGCCAGCCGGGAAATTGTTTTGCATTAACCGGGTAAACGTCGATTACTGCACCGAGTTGACTGATGGCTTTGACCCAGGCTTTATTTTTTGCACGTTTGTCCATCCTGGGCGTGGTGATGAGTAATAAATCCTCACTTTGATAATCATTACACCACTGTGCAATCAGCTCAGCGGCAGCAGCGTTAGGCGCCTTGTTCAAACGAAATTCATAAATGGTCTTATCGGCAAATAACGACATGGTCTCCATGCCAGACGATAAATGTTGGAATTCTTTATCATCGTTCTGGAATAATTTTCGCTCGGTAAAACCAGCCTGAGTTGCTGCATCCCGGATCAATGAGCCGGCCTCTTGGATCAGAAAGGGCTCGTCGCCACAGATCAAATAAACGGGCAATAACTTGGCTTGTAGGTTCTGTTCCAGTAACTCGAGCTTGATTTGCATTAGGGATTACCCGAGATTTTCAAGCGACTGGCAAAGGCAAACATAATTTGTTGTGCCAGACGTTTGCTGAGGGTCAACTCCAACTGCTCGAGTTGCGCCTTGTAGGCTAGAATATCGCGCACATCAAAGACATACTCACCCTGCTGTGTAAATTGCTGGGTATACTGCGCCTCACCAATGCTAAATGTCGCGCCTTGCTCTAGCTTGATCCGGTATTCAGCAGGACGGCCATTACTATCAACCGAGATCACTTCGGTTGTCGATTCCAGTTGGGCTAATTCGATTCGGCGGATACCATCTGGCTGAGGCATATCATCGAAGCTCGCCAGACTCTGTTGAATAAGACTATTCAGTTCACGCTCGACATCATTGTAAGGGGTGTGTGATACCAGCGTAATCGGACCATCTATCTTCGACCAACTGACGGCTGGTTTAAAACCACAGCCAGCAAGCAAAAATAGCATAGCGAGTCCGATTATTTGCTTCATCAAGACACCACGATATTGACCAACTTACCGGGTACGTAAATTACTTTGCGCACCGTTTTACCTTCGGTGAACGAGGTCACTGCTGCGGCTGACTGCGCCTTTATCGACTCTGCATCGAGATCAGTAGCGCATTCAAACTTAGCCCGTAATTTACCATTCACCTGAACCACGATAGTCATTTCATCGCTCACCAGTGCTGCTTCATCATGGGTCGGCCAGACGCTATCGAGTACCTGAGAGTCGTTATCTAATGCCTGCCACAAGGTTTGGCCAATGTGCGGCACAATTGGAGATAACAGCTGTACTGCCGTAGCGAGACATTGTTTAACTAACAAACGCTCGTTGTGATTGTTGGTTGCCAGACGATTGGTCTCGTTCAATAACTCCATCACCGCGGCAATTGCGGTATTGAAGGTGTAACGACGCTCAATATCATCACTAACTTTCTTGATAGTCTGGTGCAATTTGGCGTGTAATTTCTTACCATCCGATGATAGTGCCTTGGCATCATACTCGCCGCTAACATCACCCGCTGATACAAACTCGTACACTGAGCGCCATAACTTACGTAAGAAGCGGTTGGCACCCTCCACGCCCTGATCAGACCATTCCAGCGACTGCTCTGGCGGAGAAGCAAACATCATAAATAATCGTACTGTGTCAGCACCGTATTTATCAATTAACGCCTGCGGGTCAACTGTATTGCCTTTTGACTTAGACATCTTGGCACCATCTTTCAATACCATGCCCTGTGTCAGCAGTGCGGCAAATGGCTCATCTGAATTTAACAGACCAACATCACGCATTAACTTATGGAAGAAGCGAGAATACAACAGGTGCAAAATCGCATGCTCGATACCACCAATGTACTGATCGACCGGTAACCAGTAGTCAGCGCGCTCATCTAACATGGCCTCATTATTATCAGCACAGCAAAAACGAGCGTAGTACCAACTCGATTCCATGAATGTATCAAAGGTATCGGTCTCAAAAATGGCCGCTTCACCGGTATCAGGATCCGTGGTCTCATAAAATTCCGGCATCTTCTTAATCGGTGAGCCCACACCATCAAACTCAACATCTGTCGGTAAGCGTTGCGGTAATTGATCCTCGGCAATGCCTACAGCCGAACCATCAGCACGATTGATCACAGGAATTGGTGCACCCCAGTAGCGTTGCCGTGATACACCCCAATCGCGTAGCCTGAAGTTGACTGTTTTCTCCCCACGACCGCGCTCAGTTAACGCCGCATTAATCGCCTCGAATGCCTGTGCAAAGTTCAAACCATCAAATTCACCGGAATTGATCAAAATACCCTTTTCAGTGTAGGCACTCTCATTTAAATCACACACTGACTCGCTATCAGCTAATGGCTCAATGACTTGTTTGATAGGCAGTGAGTATTTTTGCGCGAATTCCCAGTCACGCTGGTCGTGCCCGGGTACAGCCATCACTGCACCAGAGCCATAATCAATCAACACAAAGTTGGCCACCCAAATTGGCACCTCTTCCTGAGTGATCGGATGAATCGCGCGCAGTCCGGTATCAATACCCTTTTTCTCCATCGTCGCCATATCGGCTTCAGCCACTGAGCTGGTATTACATTCCTGAATGAATGCCGCCACTGCTTCCGATGACTGCGCCACTTCGGTCGCCAGCGGATGCTGAGGTGCAATGCCGACATATGAGACGCCTAATAAGGTGTCTGGACGAGTGGTGTAGACCGCTAATTCGTCTTGATGATCCTTTACTTCGAAACGCAGATTAGTCCCTTCAGAGCGACCAATCCAATTCTTTTGCATGGTTTTGACTTGCTCTGGCCACTGATCCAACTGCTCCAGATCATCGAGTAGTTCCTGGGCATAATCAGTGATTTTCATGAACCACTGGGGAATCTCTTTACGCTCAACTAACGCCCCAGAGCGCCAGCCTCGGCCGTCAATCACCTGCTCATTGGCTAACACAGTCTGATCCACCGGATCCCAGTTAACAACCGCGTTCTTTTTGTAGACCAGCCCTTTCTCCAGCAACTTAGTGAAGAACCACTGTTCCCAGCGATAATACTCCGGCTCACATGTGGCTAATTCACGAGACCAGTCATAACCAAAGCCCAGACGCTGTAATTGTCCGCGCATGTAATCAATGTTCTCATGGGTCCAATTGGCTGGGGGTACCTGATGCTTAATCGCGGCATTTTCTGCAGGCAAGCCAAAAGCATCCCAACCCATCGGCTGCAGGACATTCTTGCCATTCATGCGATGGAAGCGTGAAATCACATCACCAATGGTGTAATTACGCACGTGCCCCATGTGCAGTTTGCCACTGGGATATGGGAACATGCACAGGCAATAATACTTCTCTTTGTCGGGGTCCTCTTGGACTTCAAACGTGGCATTGCTTTGCCAATATTCCTGCAATGCTTGTTCAATTTTGGACGGCTGATATATCTCTTCCATCGTTTAAAATACAGTTGTTAATACCAAAGGCACAAGGATATAGAAGCCCCCAACGATTGACAATAGAGGGTTGATATTTGTTGCTTATTTTCCGAGCTTTTGTCACTCTTTAGCTATGTTTATTCCACGGATAGCGAAAACATGAGTTCAGATGTCATTCTTTGGTTGGAGTTTTTA
>CAZLIR010000235.1:0-3606 GCA_964559635.1 uncultured Enterobacterales bacterium | reverse complement strand
GGCTGCTTGTCTCTTGGCGCACCCCAGCGAACGTAATGTGTCCCTTGCTCTTCAAGCTTGTGTAGTTTTGTTCGATAGTCTGTGTAATCACCGTAGCCCAGTAAGATGATGCCATCTGCCTTGCGACCGTCCTCATAGTCAGCGTGCCAGTCATCGGTTAATACCTGAAACGAAACCAATAGGTCATAGCCATGATTGTTACTCGCACGAATAATATTACCCATGATGGAGATGAAAAATGGATTTATTTGTGAGTCATCTGATGTTGGGTCCTGAAACAGGAGTAGGGCGATATTGCCGGATTGTTGCGAGCTAAGATTACTGGCATTTTTATCGACTTTGTAATTCAGTTGTTTGGCAACTTCATGTACTCGGTCACGCGTCTTTTGGCTAACCAAAGGACTATTACGCAACGCCCTGGATACCGTCGATTGCGATACGCCAGCGTAGTAAGCAATATCAAATGATGTAGCTTTACTCATGAGTTTGTTGTGTCTGCCCTTGGTCTATTTATGTCAGTAATATACGTGACTTATCCGAACTTGGGAATATTTATTATTTAAGTAAAAAAGTTTTGACATGGCGCTAATGACACCGGTATCATTCTTTCTTTTTGTATGTTTGGGCGCATACGTAATGTTAGATAAAACGATTGATAAAAAGCTGATATATCCTTACTTGGTTGCCGATATAGGCGGCACCAATGCTAGGTTTGGTCTAGTGACTGATGTTAATCATGAGGATCACAGCTACGTAATAGAACACCAGCAAACCTATCCAAGTGCTGATTTTCCGGGTGTCGAGCACGCGGTCGCAAAGTACTTGGAAGATACCGGTGTCGAAATCAAAAATGCCTGCCTAGCTGTTGCAGGTCCTGTTACTGGTAATCATTTCCGTCTGACCAACCTGAAATGGGACGTTGATATAGACGCAGCACGAAAGACACTGAATCTTGACAGTTTACATCTGAAAAATGATTTTTCAGCCTATGCTTATGCGATTCCATACTTGGACAAGTCGGTGTTTCGCGTCATCAGAGCAGGAGTTCCCGCGGAAAAGTCACCAATGACTGTTCTAGGTCCTGGTACCGGTTTCGGAGCCGCGATGTTGGTACCACATAATGATCGTTGGCGTGCCATATCCACTGAGGCTGGCCATATGTCGCTACCAGCTACGACCGCTTTGCAAGCTGCTATTAAGGAGCAGTTAAAACGTAAGTTTGAGCGCGTCTCGGTCGAGCGTGTATTTTCAGGTAGCGGCTTGAGTTATTTGTATCAAGCTCTGGCAGCTGTTGAGGGAACAACCGTAACCTCATTATCTGCAGCTGAGATCAGTCAGTCAGCGATGGATGGTACCGATGAGATGTGTCATCGCACCCTGAAATTATTCTGCTCTTGGATCGGTGCAGTGACCGGTGATATCTGTCTGGCGATGGGAGCCCGAGGTGGAGTATATCTCGGCGGCGGTATCTTACCCCGTATTGCTGACTTCCTAGAAGAAAGTGATTTTACCGAGTCTTTCCTGGCCAAAGATCAGATGAGCCACTACATGAACGATATACCAGTGACGCTAGTGACCGAGGGTAACTCCGCATTGCTCGGGGCAGCGGCCTGGTTAGAGCATTATTTACTGAGGAAGATGATTTAATCCCATGTCTCGCGCGACGATCAACGATGTAGCCCGTGAAGCCAATGTCTCCAAGAAGACGGTCTCACGCGTTTTAAATCAGGAGCCTAACGTGCATCTTGATACCCGTCAGCGTGTACTTGATGCCATGAATAAACTCAGTTATCGCCCGAGTAAACAGGCACGAGGGCTTGCGAGCACCCAATCGTATTTAGTAGCGCTTATTTACGATAATCCTAACAAAAGCTATATCTCTGACATTCAAGAAGGTTGCTTATCAGTCTGTAATGAATTTGGCTATCATTTGTTAATCCATCCATCCGATTACGACGCTGAAGATAGAACCCAACGCTTACATGACTTAATCGTTGATTCACAGGTTGATGGCGTGATTTTGACCCCGCCATTTTCTGATAATGAAGAAATATTGACCTTAATTGAAGAACTCAACAGGCCATGTGTCAGGGTAGGGGGAACCTACCACAAAGATAATACCCCCTTTGTAACAGCCAACGACCGTACCATCTCAATGGAATTAACCAATTATCTCGTGTCTTTGGGGCATACACGGATTGGTTATATTAAGGGTCATCCTGACCATTCAGCTTCCGAGCTACGATTTGAAGGTTATTTAAAGGCGTTGGAGCAGAATAATATTGCTGTCGATGATGACATCATTCTGCAGGGGTTATTCCAATTCCGACAGGCTGAGTCAGTGTGTCGCAAAATGCTGCGAATGGATGATCCACCGACCGCTATATTCGCTTCGAACGATCAAATGGCTGCCGCGGTATTGAAAGTCGCCAGTCAATCGGGTTTTGAAGTTCCCCACGATCTGTCGGTTTGTGGTTTTGATGATGCCCCAATCTCAAATTATATCTGGCCATCACTAACAACGATTAAACAGCCTCTGAAGACCATCGCCAGAGATGCGTGTCAGCACTTACTCAGAGGAATTAAGAATCAGCAATCACTGGATGATGTAATTCATCAATGTGAAGTCATCATCAGGGCCTCAACCGCCCCGCCAAGTAGGCGCGTGTGATGTCTTATCAGACACCGGTGTCAAATAAAGGATAAACAATTGCATAACCAATTATCAACAATTACAGCCAGAATTAAGCAGCGAAGTGAACAAACACGTGCAGCATATCTTGAATTAATGGCGCGTCAGGAGCAGCAATGCCCACCTTCTGAAGGACACAGCTGTGGCAATCAGGCGCACACGGTCGCGGGTGTAAATGAAGTCGACAAGTCCAGTATTTTGTATCAGAAACAACCTAATTTAGGCATTGTGTCGGCCTACAACGATATGTTGTCTGCGCACAAACCCTATGAAGACTACCCGCAAAAAATTCGCGCCTATGCCCGTGAGATAGGTGCTACAGCACAGGTGTCAGGGGGCGTTCCGGCCATGTGCGATGGTGTGACACAAGGACAGGTCGGTATGCAGCTATCCTTGTTCAGCCGTGATGTCATAGCGATGGCTACAGCGGTATCGTTGTCACATAACACCTATCAAGGCATTATCTGCTTGGGTATTTGCGACAAAATTGTGCCTGGTCTTCTGATCGGTGCATTACAATTTGGTCATCTGCCCGGATTATTCATGCCGGCTGGACCGATGAGCACTGGACAATCAAACAAAGATAAGGCCAGAACACGCCAGGCATTTGCTATTGGTGAGGCCTCGCGAGATGAGTTACTCGAATCTGAGTGTAAGTCATATCACGGCCACGGCACCTGCACCTTCTATGGCACAGCGAACAGTAATCAGATGTTACTGGAGATTATGGGACTTCAATTGCCATCAAGCTCATTTGTCCATCCGTATGGTACGGAACGCGACAGCTTCAACGCTAAAGCCATGCGTGTGTTGGTATCGGGCATAAACGCCGGCAAGGCTAATCGACTGTGTGACATTATTGACGAGCGCAGCATTGTCAACGGCTTGGTTGGATTATTAGCCACCGGCGGGTC
>CAZLIR010000234.1:0-3618 GCA_964559635.1 uncultured Enterobacterales bacterium | reverse complement strand
GTTAAGCGCGGTGAGGAAACGATTAAGTATGGTGTCATTGACATTCCGAAATTCTACATTGATTTTGATGCCTACTATCAGGGTGACAAAAATTACAAGAGCACCACGCGTGATGTCCAGAACCTGATCAAAGAGCTTAAGGCTGATAACGTCGAGGGTATCATTGTTGATTTGCGTAATAATGGTGGTGGTGCACTTATTGAAGCCATCCAGCTAACCGGGTTATTCATCAATAAAGGGCCGGTGGTACAGGAGCGTAGTTACAAAAATGAAATCCAGGTCCGGTCGGATACTGACAAGGGCACAGATTACGATGGACCCTTAGCGGTATTGGTGAATCGTTCATCAGCTTCGGCTTCAGAGATTTTTGCTGGTGCCATTCAAGATTATGGTCGTGGCATTATCCTGGGTGGCCAAACCTACGGTAAAGGTACAGTTCAGGTGATTAAGAACTTAGATCGCCGTGTTCAACCAGACGGTGGTATGGGGCAAATCAAGTTCACTTACTCAAAATACTATCGCATCAATGGTGAGAGTACTCAACATAAGGGTGTCATGCCGGATATTGTTTTCCCGAGTGCCTTCAATGGTGAAGAGTACGGTGAGAGTGCACAACCGAATGCACTGCCATGGGATGTTATCTCTGCAGTAGACTTTATCCCGGTATCTGATGTTCAAGCATTACTGCCCGGATTGAAAAAAGCTCATAAAAATCGTGTTGCGACCGATAAAGACTTTATGGAACTCATCGAAGATATCGATGAGTACCTGGAGCGCAATAACGAGAAGGCGATTTCACTCAATTACGAGAAACGTCTCAAAGTCCGTAAAGAGCGTGAGCAGAAGCTCATTGATCGTGAAAACAGACGGCTTGAGGTATTAGGTAAGGAAAAAATTACCTCAATTGATGAAATCGATGATGAAATTGATCGTCCCGATCCACTATTGGATGAAACTGCTCAAATTTTGACAGATTTCATCGCACTAGCTCAAGGACGCAAACTGGCTTATGTTGAAACGGAACAAAACGGCAGTAAACAATAATCTCTCGTCGCCTGTCGATTACAGGCGACCCCTCAACCTATGGTTCAAACTTATTTCATGCTTCTGGCTATTATCCAGTGCCTTTATTCAGGCGTCCGTCAGTGAAGCAGTAGGGGAGCTGACGCTCACTAACCCAGAAACTGGTCTAATCTCAAACTGCAGTGCGACTCTGGTTGCGCCTAATCGTGTGGCGACAGTGGCAAGCTGCTTATTGTCTGAAGAACGAAGTCGCCAAGCGCAATCGGCCAGTGTCTGTTTTACCGCTTCGGGTAAAAAGACCTGCTACAGGAGTCGGGAGATTCTAACTCACTCCAACTACCTGTTATCAGACACAGTGAATGATGCCAATAATTTAGCCTACATCATCCTCAATAAGCCCGTCACAGGCGTTGAACCATTACGTGAGCTGTCACCAAAAGCATTTGAGCGCCTTCTGGCAGAAGGGCTTGGCAATGCGAAAACCATGCTTGTTGGCTACAACCCGAAAGCGATCAGTCAACGCCGCGACACTAAAGACGCCAGTTTTGTCCAAACCGGTCTGGAATATGACTATATTCACCGCAGAATTATCCTAGAGACAGCTGAGTTAGTCATTGGCGACCATTATGAGGGCACAGCGGTTGTTGTAGAGCAGGGCGACGCGAACTACTTACTCGGCATGATTTCCAGCACCAATCCAGATGATATTGTGCGTTATTACCCTGAATTAAATCCATGTGACGAGGATCCGATCACCGTCTGGTATGTTGATAAAAAGAAGGCTAAGAGCAAGACTGAATTTCCTATCATGCTCAGCAAGACTCATATTACTGCGTATCCCGTGGCGGCTTGTGGCATGAATGGCTTCCAATCTGCGCGTGGTTACAGCGAATTGAGTTGTGTGCGGATGATGCGTAAGACTGATCTTGAGACCGCGCTTGAGAAGCAAGATCCCGTGGCTATGCGGCAACAAGCGATATTACTGAGTCAAAGTGATGATACTACCGATCATGTCATCGACATCTACAAGCTGCTGGATGCCTCAATCAAGACTGGCGATCCGATGGCTAGTATCACG
Organism: uncultured Enterobacterales bacterium; assembly: GCA_964559635.1. Classification (GTDB taxonomy): domain Bacteria; phylum Pseudomonadota; class Gammaproteobacteria; order Enterobacterales; genus CAXRAF01. The sequence goes on along the minus strand of CAZLIR010000234.1, from coordinate 1,517 downwards.
ATGGCTCGGTTACTTCTGGAGGGTGAGGTATTCCCCAGGGATAGTAAGACAGCTGAAAAACTGCTACGAGAGCAATCAGTACCGGAAGCTGACTGGCTACTCGCATCAGAACTGCTCAAAGCCTACTCTGAGCACGATATGCGCTCAATTAACGCTGAACTTGACCAGACACTCATGGAGCATGTGAAAAAGGCCGCAGAGGCCGGCATAGCGGAGGCGCAGTATTTTTATGGTCGTTTATTTCAGTTCGGGATTGGGGTGAAAGAAAATATCTACAACGCCTATGTTTGGTATGCACATGCCGCGATGCAGGGTGAGCCCCGGGCACAATTTCAAGTCGGAACCATGTGGGTTGACGGACGTTCCAAGCGCGCCTATCCACATGTCGGCTACTACTGGATTAGACAAGCTGCCGCAAGGGGTTACATTCGCGCACAAAATTATCTTGCTTTAAATCAACGAAACATTGATGATGCGCTTGATGAACTTAAATTTGAATACAGCGATACCTAACTATGATGCACTGGATTGATATAGCGATCCTTGTTGTCCTCAGCCTCACCTTACTCTTCGGCTTATGGCGTGGTCTAATCAATGAATTATTTGCCATTGTTGCCTGGATAGCGGCGATTTTGATGGCTCGGATATTTTCCTCAGACGTCGGTAGCTGGTTATCTGGCTCGATTGAGTCCCAACCGGTGTTAATGATCCTGTCATGGGTCATTCCATTTGTTAGCGCCTTCATTATGGTCAATATTATTCGCTTGATCATTAAATCGATGGTCGATTTTGTCGGCCTAAAACCGGTAGACAGACTATTTGGCGGAGTGTTTGGCTTACTCAAGGGCGGACTGATTATTACCGCGATTGTATTGGTTGCGCAATTAGCCATGAATAAACCGAATCAAGCTTTTGCTACCGACGCGCGATTTTTGCCGCACTTCCAAGCCATGTCACTGTGGCTTCTCAAGAGTTATGAGAATCAGTCATTTGTTAAACTTGAGGACTACTTGCCGGATACTAAAATAGGTGAAACTGTCAACGATACACTAGCCTCAAGCGCTGCCTTGTATCTCGGTCTTGATCGAAGTGAGGTTGAAAATTTACTCAAGCATATGAAAATCGATGCGCAGGAATTAGCCAAGCAACTCAACGATCCAGAAAAGCTCGAATCTTTGCGAGAATTACTCAGCAAACCAGAAATTCAGGCGTTATTGAATCAAGGCAAAGACTAGTTACACCTTACGCAGACTTTAGTTTTTGCAATCCCTTGTCAGATAGCAAATGTTTCCTATAATCATAGTGATAATTCTCACTTCAAGGAAACCAGTTTGGTCGTCAACGTCACATTTATTAATGCATTTTTAGAGTCACTTCTCAATGTTTTATCAACCATGGCACAGACCGATGCCAGACATCAGCCTCCTGTTCTTAAAAAAGATAATTTTGCCCGGGGGGATGTGACCGGGATTATTGGTATGGTGGGCAATCAGGTGATTGGCTCTATGTCGATTACT
>CAZLIR010000233.1:0-3631 GCA_964559635.1 uncultured Enterobacterales bacterium | reverse complement strand
CCTAGTTTCTTAATAATCTTGGTTTGAGCTGCACCACCAACTCGAGATACCGAAAGTCCCGCATTAACCGCTGGACGGATACCTGAGTTGAATAAGTCAGATTCTAAGAAGATCTGACCGTCTGTAATCGAAATTACGTTGGTTGGTACGAATGCTGATACGTCACCCGCTTGAGTTTCAATAATCGGTAAGGCTGTTAACGAACCCGTTTGACCAGTCACTTCACCCTTTGTGAGCTTTTCAACTTCATCAGCATTGATGCGAGAAGCACGCTCAAGTAGACGTGAGTGCAAGTAGAATACATCACCAGGATATGCTTCACGGCCAGGAGGACGTCTCAACAATAGTGAGATCTGGCGGTAAGCCCAGGCTTGTTTTGTTAGGTCATCATATACGATTAATGAATCTTCACCTTTGTCACGGAAGTATTCACCCATTGTACAACCAGAGAATGGCGCTAAGTACTGAAGTGCAGCTGAGTCAGATGCAGATGCAGCAACAACAATTGTATGCTTCAATGCATCGTGTTCTTCAAGCTTGCGTACGATGTTAGCAATCGTCGATGCTTTCTGACCAATCGCTACGTACACACACTTAATGCCTGTGTCTTTCTGGTTAATGATGGCGTCAATCGCGATCGCTGTTTTACCAGTCTGGCGGTCACCAATAATTAACTCACGCTGACCACGACCAAGTGGAATCATCGAGTCGATAGACTTAATACCTGTTTGTACTGGCTCATCTACTGATTGACGAGCGATTACGCCCGGTGCAATCTTTTCGATTTGCGAGTAACCATCGCTATCAATTGGACCTTTACCGTCGATAGGTGAACCTAGTGCGTCTACAACGCGACCTAGTAGTGCTTCACCTACTGGCACTTCAAGAATACGACCGGTACATTTTACAGTCTGACCTTCAACGATGTCACCGTAGGCACCAAGTACAACCGCACCAACCGAGTCACGCTCAAGGTTCATCGCCATTGCATAGTTGTTACCAGGTAGCTCGATCATCTCACCCAGCATCACATCGGCAAGGCCGTGGATACGGATAATACCGTCAGAGACACTAACGATCGTACCTTCGTTACGAGCTTCAGAAACAACTTCGAACGAGTCGATTCGTTGTTTAATTAACTCACTAATTTCAGATGGGTTTAATTGCACACTCATGCTTTTTTTCCCTAACTTTTAAATAATCTATTTAACCAGTCTTATTTCACTAATAAGGCGTCAGACAGCTCGTTAAGTTTGCCACGTAGAGTAGCGTCAATAACGGTGTCACCAGCGCGAATTAGCATGCCGCCTATTAAGGAAGCATCTGTCTGGCTATTTATGTTCACTTGTCTGCCAAGTTTTTCTGACAATCGACTGGTTAGTTTACTCACTTGGTCCTCCGATAAGTCCGCCGCAGAAGTAATTTCCACGTCGATAGACTTCTCGTATAGCGCCTTGTTTTCTTCAAACAATTCAGCGATAGCAGGAAGCAGCTCTAAACGTTTGTTCTGAGCTAATAACTTGATAAAGTTTGCACCCTTCTCATCCACCTTGCTTTCAACTACCTTCAGCATGGCTGAAGAGGCTTCGGCGCGTGTTAAGCCTGGGTTATCAAGAAACTCGGCGAGCGCTTCGTTGGTTACAACCGCAGCACTAAAAGACAGCATGTCAGACCAGTTTTGCAATTGGTCGTTTGATTGAGCAAACTCAAATGCTGCCTTAGCGTAGGGTCGAGCCAATGTGGTCAGTTCTGACATAGCTACTTACCTAAATTTCTTTGGCCAAGTTGTCGAGAATATCTTTATGCTTATCAGCATCGATACTGCGTTGCAGAATTTTCTCAGCACCCTGAACCGCGAGACTTGCTACCTGAGCTCGAAGTGCTTCTTTTGCGCGATTGATTTCTTGCTCAATCTCAGCATCAGCACCGGCCTTAATTTTGGCGGCTTCATCTCGTGCGTCATCTTTAGCACCATCCACAATCTGGGCGTGGCGCTTATTTGCTTGATCAATAATTTCAGCAGCTTGTGCCTTGGCATCCGACAAGTATTGCTTTGCTTTGTCTTGCGCTAACTCAAGATCCTTCGCGCCTCGCTCAGAAGCTTCTAGACCTTGTGCTATTTTTGCCTGACGTTCTTCGATAGCCGACATGATTGGCGGCCATACGTACTTCATGCAAAACCAGACAAACAGCAAAAATGCTATGGATTGACCAATTAACGTTGCATTAAAATCCATGATTCAATTCCTCCTGTATGGATAGGAGTTAATTAACCGCCAACTGCCGCTTGGAATTGCGCAATGAAGGGGTTCGCGAAAGTAAAGAACAATGCAATACCAACACCAATCATGGCTACCGCGTCGAGAAGACCGACAACGATGAACATTTTAACCTGAAGCATAGGTACCATTTCTGGCTGACGAGCAGCGCCTTCCAAAAACTTACCACCTAACAGACCCATACCGATCGCAACACCTAATGCACCTAAACCGATCAAAAGAGCGATTGCTAATGCGGTAAATCCAATTACAGTTTCCATTTGTTTCTCCTAATGAACCGTAGTTGTTAATAAAAAATTAATGATCCTCGTGTGCCAGTGATAGGTACACGATCGTCAACATCATAAAAATAAATGCTTGTAGCGTAATAACCAGAATGTGGAACACCGCCCATGGGAAGTGTAAGAACACCTGAACATAACCTAATAATGCAATAAGGATAAATATCAACTCGCCAGCATACATATTACCGAATAATCGTAATGCTAGAGAGACTGGTTTCGCGAGTAGAGCAACACCTTCTAATAACAAGTTAAAAGGAATAGCCGCCCAGTGATTAAATGGGTTTAGTGTAAGCTCTTTGGTAAAGCCACCAACACCCTTAATCTTAATGCTGTAGTAAACAATCAACACGAACACTGATAACGACATAGCAAATGTCGCATTAAGATCGGTTGATGGAACAATCTTGAAGTAACCAAGGCCCATGACATAAGCCAGAGTTGGTAACCAATCCACCGGAATAAGATCCATCAGGTTCATTAAGAAAACCCAAACAAAAATCGTCAGACCAAGTGGTGCGATTAATGCGTTCTTACCGTGGAATGTGTCTTTGACGTTTTCGTCGACAAATTCGACGATCATTTCAATGAAGCACTGTAATTTACCTGGTACACCGGTTGTTGCAGATTTGGCAACCTTACGGAAAATCCAGATAAAGAAAAAACCGAGAAGTAAAGACATGCCCAAAGTGTCAACGTTCAGAGCCCAGAAGTTACCTTTGCAAACATCCGAGGCAATGCCTTGCTGAATGTTCCAAACGAGACCTTGATCTGTACTGCAAACTTGAAGGTTTTGGAGGTGATGCTCGATATAGCCAGAAGTAGTTTCTGCTGCTGCCATGGTTTACGAACCTGTTTTATATATACTATTTGTCACTTTGTCTTGTTGGCAGCAACCCTGCTAGGAAGTAAGACGCCAAGCAGAGTATATAAGTTACCAACAAGGGTAAAATATCAATGGGCAATGAGATAAAGGCCACTGCAAACATGATTGCTGTGAGCACGATTTTCAAGGCTTCGCCGAGATAAAACGCGTTCATTATCTTTTTTGCCGACTGCGCTCCACCATGT
>CAZLIR010000232.1:1395-3634 GCA_964559635.1 uncultured Enterobacterales bacterium | reverse complement strand
ACCGTATTGATGCCATTGCCGATTCGCACGAAGATGTGCATTTGACTGCGGGTGTGCATCCACTTCAAAAACATGTCACATCGCTTGATCGAGCAAGGCTTGAGGAGCAGGTGAATAAGCCAAGAACGGTTGCAGTCGGTGAGACAGGGCTTGATTATTATTACGCTGCGGACACTGCAGAGGCTCAGCGGGCATCATTTGCCACCCACATTCAAGTCGCTGTTGAGGCAGACAAGCCACTCATTGTCCATACCCGCGATGCAGTGGATGATACCCTGACTATACTGCGTGATAACAATGCTCATCAATGTGGTGGTGTGTTGCACTGTTTTACCGAGAGCCTGACGATGGCGCAGGCTGCTTTGGAAATCGACTTCTATATTTCATTTTCAGGTATCCTTACCTTCAAATCAGCTGAGCAACTTCGCGCTACGGCTAAGCAGATCCCACTCGATAGAATACTGATTGAGACCGACTGTCCATGGTTAGCGCCCGTCCCTTATCGAGGTCAGGAAAACCAACCGGCCTATGTGGTTGAGGTCGCTCAATTGCTGGCTGAGATACATGATGTAAGCCTGGAAGACATCGCGCGTCAGACAACAGATAACTTTTATCGTCGTTTTCCGCTGGCAAAATAGGCCTGAAAGCCTTAAATCGGCATTTAGCGCTTGACAATAAACACGGTCTTACTCACACTAACCCTATGAAAACACACACTTTACTTAGCCTGTTAACGCTACTCGGTGACCACTGAGGGCTTGTGTGTGTTTATCAGAAACCAGAAGCCCGCCAAAAGCGGGCTTTTTTTTACGTACAAATTATTGACTTTAAACGATGGGAAACAGGATTATGAAAGACCGTTTGGTGATTTTCGATACGACCTTACGTGACGGTGAGCAAGCACTGCAGGCCAGCTTAACAGCTAAGGAAAAACTGCAAATAGCGCTGGCTATCGAGCGTCTTGGGGTGGATATCATCGAAGCAGGCTTTCCAGTATCCTCTCCAGGCGATTTGGAGTCGGTACGTCAAATTGGTATGCATGTTAAAAATAGTCGCATTGCTGGTCTCGCCAGAGCAGTTGCCGCTGATATTGACGCAGTCAACGAAGCATTAAAGAGTGCCGCAGCTGGCTCATTTCGCATACACACCTTTATCGCCACTTCGGATATCCACATTCGGGAAAAGCTGCGCATGCCATTTGATAAAGTCATGGATATGGCTGAGGCTGCTGTAAAACGTGCCCGAAACTACACCGATGATGTTGAGTTTTCGTGTGAAGATGCCGGACGAACCAGTATTGATAACTTATGTCGGATGGTTGAAACAGCCATTGCGGCAGGTGCAAACACCATAAACATTCCGGACACAGTTGGATATACCATTCCTAGCGAGTTTGCTGACATTATCACTCAGCTTAAAAACCGCGTGCCGAATATCGACAAAGCGGTGCTCTCAGTTCATTGCCACGATGATCTGGGATTATCTGTGGCAAACTCCATTGCTGCTGTTCAAGCAGGAGCGCGACAGATTGAATGTACCATTAATGGTATCGGTGAGCGGGCAGGTAACTGCGCGTTGGAAGAAATCGCCATGATCGTGCGTACGCGCAGTGATTTATTTAGTATTGAAACGGGCATTAACTCGGAAGAAATCCATCGCACCAGTCAATTAGTCTCTAATCTGTGTAATATGCCCATTCAATCGAACAAGGCTATTGTCGGTACCAATGCATTCAGCCATTCATCAGGCATTCATCAGGATGGGGTGCTTAAAAGTCAAAATACCTATGAAATCATGACTCCTGAGAGCGTTGGTATTCAGACCAATCAGTTAAATCTTACCTCACGCTCGGGACGACATGTGATCAAACACCGTATGTCTGAATTAGGCTACTCAGAAGGAGATTATGATCTTGATGGGCTTTACCAAAGCTTTTTAAAACTGGCAGACAAGAAAGGGCAGGTATTTGATTATGATCTCGAGGCGCTAACGCTATTCAATAACTTATCCGAGGAAGATGATTATTTCGCCGTTGAACACTTGTCGGTGCAATCAGGCACGGACAAGATTGCTACTGCGACAGTTTCCATGTTGTGTGGCGAGCAGGAAGTTACGGAAGCTGCGATAGGTAACGGTCCAATAAACTCAATTTGCCAATGTATTTCCCGCATCACTGGCTATCCATTAGAGATTAGAGATTTCAAAGTGTCATCAACCTCAACCGGTATGGACGCGATGG
>CAZLIR010000232.1:0-1295 GCA_964559635.1 uncultured Enterobacterales bacterium | reverse complement strand
TTAGAGATTAGAGATTTCAAAGTGTCATCAACCTCAACCGGTATGGACGCGATGGGACAAGTTAGTGTGATCATAGAGAGCGAGGGCCGAATTTTTCACGGTATGGGCCTCGCGACCGATATTATACTGTCATCAGCGAGAGCGATTGCTCATGCAGCGAATGAGGTTCGTCGCTCTGAGCAGGTACAACAGCACAAACTACAGTCTGCTGATATCAATCGAGCCGCGATTTGACCATGGTTTTGTGATGTGAACTGGTTATCATCGATTGAGTAATCTCAAATATTGTTACACATCTGTGGCCTGTATTCGTATAAAGTCCTTGATATGGTCGCTAAAGGCTGTCACATTTACTGTAGAGAGGTATCGGAGCCGTTGCATGCAATTATTTAAGACCTTAACAGTCACGTTGATATTGTCTTTGACAGTGTTAACCAGCCCTTTGTCGCTGGCTAAGGTAAATGTTGAAGAACACCAAAAGCTGCTCGAAGAGCTTAAACAGGGTAAAATCCCGCAATTCTCGCCGGACGAACAACATCCGCAAGCCAGTCAGTTGATAACTGCGATTCTGGTTAACTATCATTACAAAAAACCACTTATTGATAATGCCTTTTCGGAGCAGGTGCTTGAGGCCTATCTGGAGCGACTAGATCGCAATAAGAGTTACTTTACTCTGGAAGACATCTCAGACTTCGAACGTTATAAGCACATCATCGATAATAATCTGCGTTACGGTGACGTATCTCCGGCATATGAGATCTTCAACACATTTTTAAATCGCTGGGTTCAGCGCTATCAGTTTGCCATCGCATCACTTGATAAGCCATTCGATTTCAACCTCGACGAAACCTATGAGTTTGACCGTACCGAGGCAGATTGGGCTGTTAGCGAAAAGCATCTCGACAAGATCTGGCATAAGCGCATCAAGAATGACGTACTGAATCTCAAACTCAGTGGCAAGGAAATGCCCGAGGTTAAAGAACTGCTAACCAAGCGCTACAAGGCCAGCATGCGCCGCATGGCACAATCAGACAGTCAGGACGTGTTCTGGCACTTTATGAATGCTGTAGCAATGACTGTCGAACCGCATACCAACTATTTTTCCCCAAGGGTGGCTGAGAATTTCAAGATAGACATGAAACTATCACTAGATGGTATCGGCGCGGTACTGCAATCCGATGACGTCTATACAAAAATTGTGTCTCTGGTACCCAAAGGTCCGGCGGATAAAACAGGCGAGGTGAAGAAAGACGACCGTATTGTCGGCGTTGGCCAAGGCGAAAAGCCCATGGTTG
>CAZLIR010000231.1:0-3661 GCA_964559635.1 uncultured Enterobacterales bacterium | reverse complement strand
TCTCTCTCTACATTAATTCACCGGGTGGCTCTGTGACTGCTGGTATGTCTATCTATGACACCATGCAGTTCATCAAACCTGATATTTCCACCCTGTGTATCGGCCAAGCATGCTCGATGGGTGCATTTCTATTAACCGGTGGTACAAAAGGTAAGCGTTTCGCTCTGCCTAATTCACGTATGATGATTCATCAACCACTCGGTGGATTCCAAGGTCAGGCCTCTGATATTGAGATACACGCCAAGGAAATTTTAACCCTGAAAGATCGACTCAATCAGATTATGGCAGACAACACAGGGCAATCACTCGAGCAAATATCAAACGATACAGATCGTGACAATTTCATGAGTGCTCATGACGCAGTTGACTATGGTTTGATTGACAAGGTACTTGAGACGCGAAACTAGTGAAATCAAGTATTTGCGTGCTAAAAGTCAGATTCATTCGAATATTTCTCGATTCTTAAGCAAAAATCTCGCAAATTTGTGGATTTAAGCACTGTTTGCTTGCACATCTGCGGTTTTTACATTAAGAATATGTAATATAGTAGTTAAATATACTACGCAATATCTGGAAACATCCATGAGCGATAAAAACAACGATAAAACAGACGATAACGGAAAACTGCTTTACTGCTCTTTTTGCGGTAAAAGCCAGCATGAAGTACGCAAATTAATCGCCGGCCCATCCGTGTTCATCTGCGATGAATGCGTCGAGTTGTGTAATGACATTATTCGTGAGGAAGTTCAGGAGTCCACTGAAGAATCAAACGAAGCCAAATTGCCTACTCCGCACGAAATCCATCGTCAACTGGACGACTATGTCATTGGCCAAGAAGCCGCGAAGAAATACCTTTCTGTTGCTGTGTACAACCATTATAAGCGTCTCAATAACGAGGAACGTCCGGGCAAAGATTCAGACCCAGTTGAATTAGGTAAAAGTAATATACTTCTACTCGGACCAACCGGTAGCGGTAAAACGTTACTTGCCGAGACTCTGGCTCGTCTGTTAAACGTTCCATTTACTATCGCTGATGCCACGACACTCACTGAAGCTGGTTACGTGGGTGAGGATGTCGAGAACATTATCCAAAAGCTACTTCAGAAATGTGATTACGATGTCGAGAAAGCGCAAAGCGGTATTGTTTACATCGATGAAATCGACAAGGTATCTCGTAAATCAGAGAACCCATCAATCACGCGTGATGTCTCTGGTGAGGGCGTTCAGCAAGCTTTATTAAAGTTGATTGAAGGTACAGTCGCTTCGATTCCTCCTCAAGGCGGACGTAAGCATCCACAGCAGGAATTTCTGCAGGTAGATACCTCGAACATCCTGTTTATCTGTGGTGGTGCTTTTGCCGGACTCGATAAGATTATTCGTGACCGCTCAGAGAAGGGTGGCATGGGGTTCGCTGCTGAAATCAAAAGTAAAGATGAAAATAAATCATTTGGTGAAGCGCTCAAGGGTGTTGAGCCGGAAGATTTGGTCAAATATGGCCTGATCCCTGAGTTTGTTGGTCGTTTACCTGTGATCGCAACCCTTGAAGAACTTGATGAAGAGGCACTGGTTAGGATTCTTAAAGAACCAAAGAATGCCTTGACCAAGCAGTACAACAAGCTGTTTGAACTTGATGGCGCGACGCTGGAACTTCGTGATGATGCGCTTGTGGCGATTGCCCGTAAGGCTATGAAACGTGAGACCGGTGCTCGCGGATTACGCTCAATCATGGAGTCGGTTCTGCTTGATACGATGTATGCGCTACCCTCGGAAGATAATGTGTCAAAAGTAGCGATAGATGCTGCGGTCATCGAAGGTGAATCTGAGCCGTTGTTGATATACGAGAACAACGACGTACAAGACAAGCGAGCATCCTCAGAATAATTTGACCGTGTCTGGCAGTTCCATGGCAACTGCGAAAAATATTTAATCGGTCTGCTCGCTTGAAGCATTGTTCACTGTACCCATATAGTTTCTAAGTAACACTAAAAGGCTGCATCCCTGCTAGTCTAATCGAGAGCATACATGAGTAAAGAATTAGCCGAGAACGAATACCCCGTCCTACCACTCAGAGATGTGGTTGTCTTTCCCCACATGGTTATTCCACTATTTGTGGGTCGTCAACGCTCGATTGAAGCACTTGAGATGGCAACCGGTGCCGACACGCAAATATTATTAGTGGCTCAGAAAGAAGCTGATAAGGAGAGTCCCACTGATAAACACATCTATCAGGTGGGTTGTCTGGCCAACATTCTGCAGTTACTCAAACTTCCCGATGGTAATGTCAAAGTATTGGTCGAGGGATTAGAGCGCGTTGAAATCACCGAATACCACCTTGATGAGGAAGTGATCACTGCCAATGTTGTCAATATAACTGCGGACGAGGAAACGTCTGAAGACAACGAGGTGGTCATGAAGACCTTGCTCTCTACGTTTGAGAAATACGTCAAACTGAACACTAAAATACCCCAGGAGATACTGACATCTCTGTCGGGTATTGAGGACCCGGGTCGCCTGACGGACACCATTGCTGCTCACCTGCCACTCAAGGTGGAAAATAAGCAAAAGATACTCGAAATGGCGAATATCGCTGAACGTCTTGAGCACCTGATGGGGCTCATGGACGCAGAGATGGATGTCATTCAACTTGAGAAGAAAGTGCGAGGTCGTGTCAAAAAGCAGATGGAGAAAAACCAGCGCGAGTATTATCTCAATGAGCAAATGAAGGCCATTCAAAAAGAGCTTGGTGAAAACGAGGAGGGTGTCAGCGAGTTTCAGGATATCGAGAATAAGATAGCTGAAGCGAAGATGCCTGATGAGGCACAGGAGAAGGCTGAATCTGAGCTCAAAAAGCTCAAAATGATGTCGCCTATGTCTGCTGAGGCTACTGTGGTTCGCAGCTACCTTGATTGGATCACTGGCATCCCCTGGAAGAAAAAGTCGCGTGTGCGTAAAGATCTGGCGGCCGCTGAAGAAATTCTGAATGAGGATCACTATGGCCTGGAAAAGGTTAAAGAGCGGATTTTAGAATATTTGGCAGTACAACAACGGGTCAACAAATTGAAAGGCCCAATCCTGTGTCTGGTTGGTCCTCCGGGTGTTGGTAAAACCTCGCTGGGTCAGTCCATTGCCAAATCAACAGGACGTAAGTTTGTCCGTATGTCGCTAGGTGGTGTGCGTGATGAAGCTGAAATCAGAGGCCATCGTCGTACCTATGTCGGCTCACTGCCCGGCAAAATTATCCAAAAGATGTCAAAAGTCGGGGTTAAAAACCCAATGTTCTTGCTCGACGAACTCGACAAAATGACCAGTGACATGCGTGGTGATCCAGCCAGTGCCATGTTGGAGGTGCTTGATCCAGAGCAGAATAGTTCATTCAACGACCACTATCTGGAGGTCGATTATGACTTATCCGACGTGATGTTTGTCGCCACGGCTAACAGCATGAACATACCGGCACCACTACTGGATCGTATGGAGGTTATCAGACTGTCAGGCTACACAGAGGAAGAGAAGCTCAACATTGCCCTGAAATATCTGCTGCCTAAACAGCTCAAGAACAATGGTTTGAAGGATGGTGAATTAGAAATTAGCCGTAAAGCGGTGGTTGATATTATTCGTTATTACACCAAAGAAGCAGGTGTGCGCGGTCTGGAACGTGAAA
>CAZLIR010000230.1:0-3666 GCA_964559635.1 uncultured Enterobacterales bacterium | reverse complement strand
CGGCTATTGTCTTTACGGAATCAAGCCATTAGAATAGCGCGCTCTGACGCATCAGCGTCAATGAATACAATGCACCGGATTTACGCTTCGGTTAGCAGGAGAAAAAAATGACTTATGTTGTCTGTGCACTCTACAAGTTTGTAGAGCTCAAAGACTTTGTCGAGTTACGTCAGCCATTGCTAGATGAAATGACCGACAAAGCCATCTGTGGAACCTTACTTCTCGCCCGAGAAGGCATCAATGGCACTGTGGCTGGCAGTCGAGAAAATATCGATGCCTTATTAGCCTGGTTAAATAAAGACGAGCGTCTTAACCCAATCGAGACTAAGCAGTCTTACACTGAAGAAAAGCCATTCAAGCGCACCAAGGTTAAACTCAAAAAAGAAATTGTGACCATGGGTGTTGAGGATATAGATCCTAACAAAAGCGTGGGTACTTATGTGCAAGCTAAAGACTGGAATGAGCTCATTCAATCACCGGACGTAGTGCTCGTCGATACCCGAAATGAGTACGAATACGAAGTGGGTACTTTCAAAGATGCTGTGAATCCACATACAGAATCATTCCGCGAGTTCCCGGATTACGTCAAAGAAAACCTCGACCCGAACAAACACAAACGTGTTGCCATGTTCTGTACGGGTGGCATTCGTTGTGAGAAATCGACTGCCTATATGAAACAGCAGGGCTTTGAAGAGGTTTATCACTTGAAAGGCGGTATTCTGCAGTACCTTGAGGATGTTCCGAAAGAGGAATCATTGTGGGAAGGTGAGTGCTTCGTATTCGATGATCGTGTCACTGTGAACCATGATTTAGAGCCAGGTGGATATGACCAGTGTCATGCATGTCGTTTACCGATCACTGAAGATGATAAAGCATCGGTACAATATGTTCAGGGCGTCAGCTGTCCTCATTGCTATGACAAGACCTCGGCCGAACAGAAGGCACGTTATGCGCAACGTGAAAGGCAAATACAACTGGCCAAGACGCGCGGTGAGCAACATCTTGGTAACGAAGCTGCTACTATGTTGGTACAAAAACAGCGTACAAAGCGCGAACGTATTGCGGCTCAACGTGAAGCCGATCAACATAAGCGCGCCTAGAGAGCATTAACATAACATGAGTGGTCAACAGCACAGAGCACGGAAACGATTTGGACAAAACTTCCTGCATGATCAGAATATCATCGGGCGAATCGTTAATGCTATTAACCCACAGAAGGCTGATCGCTTAGTTGAGATTGGTCCAGGTTTGGGTGCGTTGACCTATCCTGTATTGGAGCGTGTTGGAGAGCTAGATGTCATTGAGTTAGATCGCGATATCATTCCAAAATTAGCTGCAGGTGCCGAGAATAAGGGTGAGCTGAGAATTCATTCACAAGATGCTCTGACGTTTGATTTTCAAAGTCTCAACACTGATGACACAATGCTTAAGGTCTACGGCAACTTACCCTATAACATTTCTACGCCGTTGATTTTTCACTTGTTTGAACAGGCTGACCTCATAAAGGAAATGCACTTCATGTTGCAAAAAGAGGTGGTCGACAGAATGTGTGCCGGACCGGGATCGAAGAAGTTTGGCCGCTTGTCTGTGATGACACAATACTACTGTCAGGCGGTGAAGTTATTTGATGTACCGCCCATATGTTTCAGACCTGCCCCAAAAGTGATGTCGTCGATTGTGCGTCTGGTGCCGCATCAAACAAAGCCCATTGTGGCTGAAGATACAGATATGTTGAACAAGGTCGTTACCACGGCGTTTAATTACCGTCGTAAGACGCTGCGTAATGCCTTGTCCTCATTAATTTCTGAAGATCAGTTGCTCGCCCTAAACATTAAACCTGAGCTACGACCGGAGTCACTAACTTTGGCGCAGTATGTGGCGATCAGTAATGAGCTCAGCGACAGTTGATCAACTAGCGGATTCGGCTTCAGCGGCTAATTCTTCTAACGGCTCGCGGTAATTTTTAATTTTCCGGATCAAACGCTCACGTTGTTTCTTGGTGAGAGTATCTTTCATGGTGAGGAGTAATTGTCTGGTTTTGTCGCGGTTACGTTCACGAGCTTCTAAATGCTCTTTGGTATGTAGCTGATCGCGCTCGACAGTCAGAAACAGCAAGCGTTCGCGCAAGTACTCTTTATCTTCACGGCGCTCCATAGCGGCAAAAAAAGCTTTTCGTGAGGCAACTGTGTACTGGAAACCATATTCGTATAGTGACTCAAGATCTGAACCCCACTGCTCGATGAGTATTTTCTGCTTGTTGGTTAACTTACCAATCCAGCGACGAAAACTTTTTTCGGTGTTTCGAATGCGTTTCTTGATACGCTCTTCCTTCGATGATTCAAACACCCGTTCCTCATACTCAGCCATTTCCTCCATGATGATTTCTTTCATTTCAGCCACTTGCTCATCACTAAGTGTAGACATCAGATCGATGCCCTGTGAGACAACCCTCTGTGCGGTGACCAGATAATGATCCCGTGCTTCATCCTGATAGGCAATGATCTTTTCTAGCGTTATGGCATCTTCAGCGATGTCTTCCTCTAACTGCTTCAAAGAGGTGACATATTTGGGCAACTCATTCTCCCTGTGCCATGCCCATAAATCTTCGAATTCTTGCTCAAATTGTTCTTCCTGTATGTCGGTTAAGGTAATGTAGTCTTCGACATACCAGGGTAATAGCCAGTCCAGATTATTATAGGTGAACTTCACACCCATACAGGCACTAAGCGAGACCGCGATAAGGGCACCAATTAATAATCTGTGTAGTTTCATAGGCATGCTTAATCAAGATGAAGAATGAGTTAGCACCAACAATAGCAAAATTACTGGGCAAAGTAATTCTCAACCGACAATTCAGAACGGTAGATTGTAAGCAGAGATTGCTATATACGAAGCGTCAGCTCGGTTAGCTCAATAAACCTGCAACCATGAATCCAAGGTAGGTTCCAATGGCACTACCCAGTGTGCCAATTAAGATAGCCGGTACGATCAATTCCTCACGATCAAAGCTCTCAGCGAGTGCCATGGCTGTGGTGCCGCCTCCGACATTGGCCTGACTGGCTATGGCAATCATCTTCCAATCGGAGAACATAAGTCGTCCAATAGCCATAATAATCACACCGTGGATCAGTACAATCAGACCGACAAAGATGAGTAGAGTGATACCTATCTCGCCTAATTCGCCAATTGCTTTAAATTCACAAAAGGCACCAATAACAACTAGAAATAGATATACCAAATACAGACCAACAGCTCTGCTTCCAATGAGGTTATGGAAACGCTCAAACTGCGCCAATATCAAGCCAATGGTGGTAATCACCAGAATAGATGGCAGAGCAGGCCAAAGGGCGCTAATCGCCTGACTTATTAGATATGCTGCAATGCCCAATGGTACTAGTATGATTAGATCACGATAGTCGATATGGTTTTTGTTGATAACCTCGATCGACTCTTTATCGGCACCTTTGGCAACAATATCTTTGCCGGGCCAAATCGATTGCATGACTCTTGGAATCGCTAGGGTGATGAGCATCCATATGGTGGTAAAGACATTATCAACGGCGACAGTTCCGGCATACAGCACACCTGCCTCATTGACCTTATAGTGCAATGCCACGGCATTAAAGTTAATACTTCCACCAGTATAGGTTCCAGCAATCATGCCAC
>CAZLIR010000229.1:0-3691 GCA_964559635.1 uncultured Enterobacterales bacterium | reverse complement strand
TGACGATGTGTATTCAGAACCGGAAGTCGCAGAGTTCACCGGAAGTTACTTTCCTGAGAACAATATCACCTCCATGATGGATGTCCCGTTTTATCAATCGGGAGAGCTGGCTGGTGTGATATGCCTGGAGCACACGGCTGCTCCGCGTCATTGGACCTTGGAAGAGCAGTCATTCCTTCTTTCTATTGCAGAGGTGGTCACGATATTTTATGAGTCCAAGCGTCGTGTCGAGGTAGAGGCCGCTCTGAAGCATACTGAAAAGGTTGAGGCACTCGGACAACTGACCGGTGGCATCGCGCATGACTTCAATAATATGTTGGGTGTGATAATGGGATACTCGGAGTTATTGGTATCCACATTGGCACCTGAGTCTGAGGGCTATGGGTTTGCTAAACAGATTCAAGCAGCCAGCAACCGTGGCGCGCGATTAACCAGTAATTTACTTTCTTTCTCACGCAAGAAACCACTCGATCAGAGAGAAATTGACCTAGTTAAATTTCTTACTGCCCAGCGAGAGTTAATACAAAAAACACTCACAGTCGCCGTTGATATCAACTTCATGCTTCCCAGTACAATCTGGCCCGCCTATATCGATCAAAGCAATCTTGAACATGCATTAATAAACTTATGTATCAACGCCCAACATGCCATGGAGCACATCAGTAATCCTCAGTTGGAATTACATTTGCGCAATGAGACCCTGAGTGATAGTGACAGTGAACTACTCAATGTCACGAGTGGCGATTATGTTGTCCTCTCGATTAAAGACAACGGCTGCGGCATGACGAAAGAACAAGTAAATAAAATCTTTGATCCCTATTTTTCTACCAAGGGAGATAAGGGTACAGGTCTCGGCTTATCGCAGGTCTTCAGCTTTATCCAAGAAGAAAAAGGAGCAATCACGGTTAACTCTGAAGTCGATGTCGGAACCACCTTTAATATGTATTTTCCTCGCTTTAAGTCAGAGGAAGAGCAGGATCAGCCAAACGATGATTTGATAGCCGATCTTAACCAGTACCGTGGTTTTGAAAAAATTGTGGTTGTTGATGATGAGATGGCTATTTGTGGTATGGCCTCTGAGATATTGACCAAATTTGGCTATAAAACTGAAACATTTACTTCAGCAATTTCAGCCATCGAATACCTCAAGAACTATGATGCAGATATGGTACTGACTGATGTCTTAATGCCACAAATGGATGGCTTTGAATTTTGCTCAATAATCAATCAGGAGTATCCGCGCCTAAAAGTGCAATTGATGAGTGGTTTTGCCGATACCAACAACACCAATTTAGTTGATGAAGATATCCTTAATGCACTACTGCCTAAACCTTTCTCACCAATTGATCTGCTCAAAGCTGTACGTGAGCTACTTGATTCATAATAAGGCATTGCAGACCAGAAAATAGCATAATATGAATCATAAAACACTTCACTGGGGGATTCTTGGTCCCGGCCGAATCGCACATACGTTCGCATCCGATATTCAACTCGTCGATGGTTGTGAGATCACAGCGGTTGCATCGCGTAATTCAGTTCCCAGGGCATTCGCAGAGCAATATCAAATTGCCAGAGCTTACCAGGGATACCAATCATTACTGTCAGATACAGATATAGATGCGGTATATATCGCAACCCCCCATAGTTGCCACCTGGACAATTGCATTGCAGCGCTAGAGGCGGGTAAGCATGTGTTATGTGAAAAGCCACTGGTACTAAATACAATACAAGTCAATCAATTGAAGCAGGTTATAGAGCGTCATCCTAATCTGTTTTTCATGGAAGCTATGTGGAGTTACTTTTTACCTGCTATAGAAACAGCCATGCGATGGATCGACGAGGGGCGAATTGGTGCAGTGAGACATCTTCGCGCTGATTTTGGTTACCCTATACCCTACAGTCCTGAAGGCAGAGAGTACAATAAAACCCTCGGCGGTGGCTGTTTATTGGATATGGGGGTGTATCCTGTTGCCTTAGCTTGGCGTATATTTCAGTCAATGCCTAACAACATTTCAGTGCAGGCTCAGTTTGCAGAAAATGGTGTCGAAGACGATGTCATAGTCATGTGTGATTATGGTCAGCGATTTGCCACACTAGCTACGTCATTTCGCTACAAGTTGCCCAATACAGCCTTTATAATTGGTGAGCAAGGGTATATTAAAATCCCCGATTTCTGGCGTGCTAGCGAGTGTTATCGTTACCAGTTGGATGAATGTGTTGAACAATATAGCGATGATCGACAGGGCAGCGGGTTTGAGTTTCAGATAGCCCATGTGCGAGACTGCATTAATGAGCAGATGCGTGAGTCCGAGATTATGCCATTTAAATATTCCTACGGCTTTCAGCAATTGATGGAAGAAATTGATCGCCAAGCGCGCAGATAAATCAATGAAATACCGGCCCGTATGAATGAGCAGATAGCTAACAAAATAATCTCCGCTTTGAATGCTCGCGCGATTACGGGTACAGAGCTCATTCAAAATTTATGGAGCGGCTACGGCAAATTATTGCGAGTAACGACTGATAATGGCTCTGTCATTGTAAAATTGATCCAATTCCCTGATCAAAGAAGCCACCCACGAGGCTGGTCATCGGACATTGGACATGAGCGAAAAAAGAACTCTTATCTGGTTGAACAAAACTGGTATCGTGAGCTTCAACCTATTGACGGCGCACGCATGGCCACATTGCTTGATTGTGGCGAAGTGGATGCAGGAAAGTATTTAATACTTGAGGATCTGACAGCCGCAGATTTCCATATTAAGCATGACATCGACTGGCCGGAAATAACCCTGTGTTTACAATGGTTAGCACATTTTCATCGCCATTATTTAAATCATCGCCCAGATGGGCTATGGAAAATTGGTACCTATTGGCACTTGGATACCCGTCCTGAAGAACTCGAGGTTTTGACGGATACAGAACTTAAACAAGCTGCCCCACTGATTGACGCCAGGTTGAATAATGCCAGACATCAAACCATCGTTCACGGTGATGCCAAATTAGCTAATTTCATGTTCAATGACAGGCAAGTAGCTGCTGTGGATTTTCAGTATGTCGGTGGTGGCGTAGGTGTTAAAGATCTCGCCTATTTTATGAGTAGTATTTTTCATGAAGATGAATTGGACTCATACGAATCGCGTTGCCTTGATACGTATTTTAAGTTTCTGAATCTACCGCAGGTAGAGCAAGAATGGCGTACTCTGTATCCTGTTGCATGGTGTGATTTTTACCGATTTTTAAAAGGATGGTCACCCGGGCACTGGAAGATAAATACCTACTCGGAGCGAATGAAACAGATGGCATTAGAATGTCTCTAACCAAACAACAGTTATCAGCTTTATTGGCAGTTGCGATCGATGCTGCTCATGCGGCAGGTCAGGTAATTGCCAGCTATCAAGGACATCAGGTTGCGTTCCAATTAAAACAAAGCGGTACCAGTGTGGCATCAAAAATTGTCACAAAAGTCGATGCCGAGGCCGAGCAGGCAATTCTAGAGGTGATTAATCCAAGTCTCGAAAAGTATAATTTAGGCCTCTTAACTGAAGAGTCGACAGATAATCAATCCCGATTTGATAAGGCGTATTTCTGGTGCATTGATCCACTAGATGGAACCTTGCCATTCACCCAAAATGAATCCGGCTATGCGACATCTATCGCGCTTGTTAGTCGCGAGGGCAAATCCTTACTT
>CAZLIR010000228.1:0-3706 GCA_964559635.1 uncultured Enterobacterales bacterium | reverse complement strand
GGTAATGGTCGCAGCAATCATCACCTTTTCTATGGGTGAAATGCTGTCATCTCCCAAAAGTAGTGAGTATCTTGGCAATATTGCACCGAGACAGAAGAAGGCGATGTTTCTTGGCTTCTCGCAATTTCCAATTGGTATCGGTTGGGTCGCTGAGGGGTATGTCGGACCGGCACTTTATGGCGCTTATGGCTCGAAAGAAAATATCTCACGAACCATGTTAGAGCAGCAGGGAGTCGATATATCAGCGTTACCCATTGGTGAAGCGTTTATGAAGTTACAGGAAGTTACCGGACAGTCTGCTGAAACATTAACCCAAGCGCTTTATCAGGCGAATCAAATTGGCATGGTCTGGTATGTCATGGGCGCGATAGGTTTAATCACGACATTTGGTCTGTACGTCTACGGTGTATGGACTTATCGGTTTGCGATGAAAGTCGAAGCTGAGGCGCAAGCAGCACAGCATAGTTAATTGTGAGCTATCGAAGGCACCTCACACAGTAGCTTCTGAATACACGTAGTAATTCAGTAAATCTTTCCAGGTCACGATGCCCTTTAGGGTGTCGTGCTCATCATCCATAACAGGCAGGCAGGAGAAGCTATGCTCCAATAGCAGAATTGACGCTGTATCAATTCTGGAATCCTCGGTGATGGTTATGGGATCAGCGGTCATGACATTCGAAACCAATAATTTCAGCGTATCTCGGTCCAATTCTCGTTCCTGTTCAGTGCCAAGATAGGGACTGACATGTTTCATAACATCTCTGTCTGATACGATACCAACCACATGGTTTTGATCATCAACGACCGGTATGTGATGAAACCCATGTTCAGTGAAGATATCAGATGCTTCCTGCACGGTCATATCATGTTTAGCGCGGATAACATTGGTAGTCATTATTTCTTGTATTTTCATATTTCGATCCTAAGAAAACTCGATTTCGTTATTACTATTTTTGATGATGCACATCTTACGTGTGGTGGTTGTTTTGGTTCTTGCGCCAGAGATAATGACGTCGATATTGGGATAAATGATCTTATTGACCTGTATGACATCGGCGATATTTGCCATTTCAGCTTCTAAAGTAAGTAACTCTTCGTTGAGTTCGTCGATGTCCTGAGTGAGGACCTTTATCTGACGATAGATCTTTTTCGCTTTCTCTAATTTGACGTTCCCAATACTCTTCGGTGTACCCATTGATTTGATTTGCTCCAGTACATTCGAGAGCATGGTACGCTCGTCCTCTGTGCGTCGCCTCTTGCGTTTGATTTTTTCATAATGCTGTTTGGCTCTCTCCAGCCCGGCACAATGCACCGTGCTATTGACGTATGCCTCACTACCGATAACATTAGCCTCAATACGATAGTTTGCTTTGGCTTGCCCACCAATCAAAATACCCTTGCCGTTATTCGCCCCGGCAACAATTTCTTTATGCGCCTTGAGGGCACTATGAAGACTGTAGTTTTCAATATAAATTGAGCCACCGGCATGAGCTTCAACCGAGGTGCAATACTTCAGATGGATGTCTTTCTCAGCCTCAATGAGCGTTGTGTATTCATCCACCTGATGGGTCTCATTCTCGGATATGGTGTTACTAATAACACCTGATAGTACATACACGGTATTGCCTGCGATTAGCTCGGCATTCTCAACCAAACCTTCGACATGAATATCACCACTGGCCTCAACACGCACATTGGGTTTGACATCACCGGTTATCTTTACCGAACCTTGAAATTCGATATTTCCCGTTTCAAGGCTGGCTTCTTCCAGAACCAATGTATCATCAATAATCACGGTATTATCTCTGACAATCGGATGACCACTTTTGAGTGATAACAGAATGTTGGGATCGCTCTTGTCCAAATGAATGCTGTCATTCAACTCGAATTGCATGTCCTCACCTGCGACCGGCTCAATAACATCGCCAAAGATAGTCACACCTGATTTACCCTCGGTTGCCGGTATCCGTCGGAGCAGGGGGGTATTTTCTGCTACCGTGACATAGGTATGTGTCCGGTAGTGGTCGACGGTGCCGTCAGCCTTTGTCTCCGGGCCATGGGTTGAGTCAGTATTAAAAATAACCTCAATAGTTGCATCGGTGCCATCGACAGCTTTGCTACCACTGGCAATAACCACAGAGCTAGCCATGTCATCATGTAGTGTTTGTTTGATTATCTCAGTATCAACTTGTTGTTCGTTTAGTCCCAATTGCTCAAGTTCAGCGATAATCTCGTTATACTCAACCTCCTGGCCCATGAAGGCGGGATGGTAACTGAAGGTCGCAGTCACCTGATCATCATCTATGATAATGCTGAATTGGCCATCAATATGGGCTTCGATTTCTAATACATTGGCTTCGTTGTTTTTTGATAGCTCAGCCAGGGTGTGCAAAACATCTTTCTCTAGTTCGTGTGAGCCATTAATTGATGTCTTGAGTTGATTAGTTATTTGATTGATGTCTTGGGGCGATTGAGCGCTATTTTTGGTGCTTGTGGCGATCAAAAGCTCATTCTTTACACTGAACTCGATGGCAGCATATCTTAATGGTTGATTTGAGGTGGCACCCATAGCATAAGTATAGGCCTAGAAATCCAAATTTTCATTAGCTTTTCGTAGTTTATTCAGTAACTTAACTAGTTCTGCTATCTCATCATCAGATAGTTGTTGCAGTAAATTAGCCTCATATGTTTTGGCCAGTGGCACAATTTGCTGATAGATGGTTTGACCATCAAATGTCAATGACAGGATTGAACGACGCTTATCAGCTTCGTCAAATTCACGACTAACCATATTGCTGTGGATTAATTTTTTAACTGCGCGTGATACAGCTACCTTATCCATTGCTGTTCTGGCAGATACATCCTGAGCAGATATATCACTCTCTTCTCCAAGTACCGCCATTACCCGCCATTGGTGGAGATCAATGCCAAATTGTGTCTGATAGGAAAGGGCAATTTTATTACTGATTTCATTTGAAACAACGGATAAGCAGTAGGGAATAAACTCGCTTAAAGTAAGCTGTGGTGCAGTCATTGACAGGAATTTCTTGCATTTGATGTTCGTGTTAACTAATATAGTTACATATGAAACTAATTGCAAGAATAATATAAATAAGGAGTCTTGTAATGACCGATTTATTCGAGAATCCGATAGGGTTAGACGGCTTTGAATTTGTGGAATTTACCGCGCCGGAAAAGGGTGTTATTGAACCTATATTTGAAGCGATGGGATTTACTCGTGTTGCTGTGCACAATTCAAAGGATGTCACATTGTGGCGTCAGGGAGATATTAATTTCCTGACTAACTATGAACCCAATTCACATGCTTTTTACTATGGTCGTGAGCATGGTCCATCGGCATGTGGCATGGCGTTTCGCGTGAAAAACGCCCGTGAGGCTTACAGAGAAGTGATTGCGCGTGGCGCTGAGCCCATCACGGTGAATGCCGGACCCATGGAATTAAATTTACCCGCAGTTAAGGGCATTGGTGGTTCTATACTGTACTTGATTGACCGCTATGAAAATCACAACACCATTTATGATATCGACTTTACCTGGTTGGAAGATGTCGAGCGTAAACCAGCGGGATTTGGCTTTCATACCTTGGATCACCTAACGCACAACGTCTATCGTGGTCGCATGGACTACTGGGCAGATTTTTATTCGAACTTATTTAATTTTCGTGAGATTCGCTACTTCGACATTA
>CAZLIR010000227.1:0-3734 GCA_964559635.1 uncultured Enterobacterales bacterium | reverse complement strand
CTTCAGCATGGTGCCGATTTACTGTGGATTGAAACAGAGAAACCACATTTAGGCCAGATTGCTGGCATGGTCAATCGCATCCGTGAAGCGGTCCCGAATGCCAAATTAGTTTACAACAACAGTCCCTCATTCAACTGGACTTTGAATTTCCGCCAGCAGGTGTTTGATGATTGGCAAGCAGCAGGTAAAGACACCGATGATTACATTCGTGAAAACCTGATGAGCCTCGAATATGATCGCTCAGAACTCGCCAAAGAGGCAGATGAGCGTATTCGAAACTTCCAACGTGATGCGGCTGCACAGGCGGGTATATTCCACCATCTGATCACCTTACCAACCTATCACACGGCGGCTCTTTCAACCGATAACCTTGCCAAGGATTATTTCGGTAACGATGGCATGTTGGCCTATGTCAAAAAAGTTCAACGCGAAGAGATTCGGCAATCGCTGGCCTGTGTGAAACATCAGGATATGTCAGGCTCTAATATTGGTGATGATCACAAGGAGTATTTTTCAGGTGCCCAAGCACTTAAAGCCGGAGGTGCTGCGAACACCATGAACCAATTTTCATAGTTTATCCACAATCCTAATCTCCTAGAGATGTCGTGAGCCTTAGCCGGTAGTTGCATTCCACATGCTCTACCGGCTTTTTTATCCCCACAACTCAGGAGTCGGAATGCTCACTTCACCACCGTCTTGATACAGCAAGCCATGCTGAACATCGTCTTTTTGCAACAGTGGTCCGTCGATATCGATAAATTGACAGAATTGTCCCACGACATAGGCTGGTGCCATCGACAGGGATGAGCCAGTCATATTGCCAATCATCAACTGCATACCATTGGCTTTGGCCGCCTCAACTAATTGCAGACCTTCGGTCAGTCCGCCACATTTATCGAGTTTGATGTTGAGAACCTGATACTTCTCAGGCATAGCGGCAAATTCTCCAAGATGCAGACACGATTCATCAGCTCCGAGCGGTACGGGGGCACGATAACCGACAAGTTCATCATCCTTACCTCGTTCAAGCGGCTGCTCAATCATGGCGATATTCAGTCGATCACAGTAAGGGGCGTATTCGACTAATTCAGCAAATGACCAACCCTGATTGACATCGATGACTAGTGTCGCATCCGGTCGAGCCCGGCGAATTGCCTCTAATTTTTCAATTGGGCTATCGTCACTGATT
The DNA here is from genome assembly GCA_964559635.1 of uncultured Enterobacterales bacterium. Lineage (GTDB taxonomy): Bacteria > Pseudomonadota > Gammaproteobacteria > Enterobacterales > CAXRAF01. Next base: position 2,545 of record CAZLIR010000227.1, on the reverse strand, counting down.
TTAAGTTTTAAATGCTTAAATGCTCTTGCCTTGGCGGCATTTCCCGCCATTTCCTCGGCACCGGCTAGACCAATGGTAAAGACCGTCGTTAATTGCTTTGGTTGCAGTGCTAACGTTTGCCATACACTGCGTCCGTCGTGTTTAGCCTGAAAGTCCCATAACGCGCAGTCCAGCGCATTGCGTGCGCCACAAGCGGGCAATGCCTCTGCAATATCACGGTGAGTGAGTGCATGGGTGTCGGCGCTGAATTGAGCCAAGTCAGCCATCATGCTGTCGGCAGTTTCATCCAGATAGTAGGTCCCCACAGCCTCACCATGACCTGAATATGTACCATCAGTGATCGTCACCTCGATTACATCGGTATATTCAAATACATGACCAGTAATGATAAAGGGCTTATGCAATTGGTAACGTTTCTTTTCGACATGGATCTGCATACTAAAACTGCCGCTCAATTTCAGCAATGATGGGTGCGCAACCCGTCACAAGTGGATCAACACAAGGTAATTGATACTCAGTCGCCAAATTGTCTAAGAAAGAGTCACGCTCATGCTCGGTCAGTGCTTGGGTATTTACACTAATTCCAACACAGCGGATCTGAGGATTGGTTAGTTGGCCAATTCTGACCGTATGCTCGATCACATCAGCAATCGAGGGAAGGGGATAATCAGGCCAGCCACTGATGTGGGTGCGGGTGGCATCAGAGCACACGACAAAGGCATCCGGTTGACTACCCACTAGTAAACCATGACTAACCGAGCCATAACCTGGATGAAAGATCGCTCCTTGTCCCTCAATAACGTCCCAATGACTGGCATCATTGTCAGGAGAAATTAGCTCGGCTGCGCCAGATATAAAATCAGTGACCACGGCATCGATGGCGATACCCTCACCGGCAATCATCATCCCTGTTTGCCCGGTGGCACGAAACGTCGTATTCAGTCCATGCTCAGTCATGGCTTTGGTTAACGATAAGGCGGTGTACTTTTTCCCGAGCGCGCAATCAGTGCCGACAGTTAGTAGGCGCATTCCGCTTCGCTTACGGCCATTGCCAACCGGAATGTCATTGGGCGGCTGACGCAAGTCAACCAGTCTCGCTCCTGAGCCTTTCGCTGCAGCGACCAGAGACGGCACTGAACTCAAGCGGGTATGAAGCCCGGCAACGATATCTAAGCCATGCTCTAGTGCCTCAATTAGCACCGGCATCCAGTTGTCAGGTATTCCTCCACCGATCTGTGCCGTGCCAATCAACAGCGACTTAACCCCCAATTCTTGAGCCTGAGCGATAGATAAATCGGGTAATTGTAAATCGGTGGTTTGTGCGGTCAGACGGTATTGGCCGACACATTTGTCACCGACCCAATCGACTAGTCCCTGCGCTGTTTTAACATAGGTAGCGCGCGTTTCATCGCCGAGGAATAGTAAATAGGGTGAGTTGATCTGTACCGGTCGCATGAATTTCTCATAAAACTGAATTACTTACATAGAATCATAACCACAAATTAACCATATACCAAACTTACCAGTCAGGCTGTTTTCAGGCCGATGCGGCGCTAAATCAATGCTCTGTGCTACTTGATTCCGCGGTGACTAGCCACATGTTAAATGTTTAGAAACAACATTTCGATAGCCCTATCATCGAGACTATATATAATAACCGTCACATGTAACCGACCATATATTGGAGTCACAAATGAATTTCAGACATCTTTCCCTGGTTAGTCTTTCCGTGTTACTCGCCGCTGCTTGCTCTAAAGCACCTGAAGACGAGGCAAACACTGAAGCACAAGCGCAGGCTGAAGCAACGCAATTACAGGTACCTGCTCAGGACAGTGCCATGGATTACCCGGTCACTCGTAAGGGTGAAGTAGTAGACAATTACTTTGATCAGCAGGTCGCCGATCCTTATCGTTGGTTAGAAGATGACATGAGTGAGGAGACGGCTGAATGGGTTAAAACTCAGAACGTCACGACCTTTGACTACCTCGAGCAAATTCCTTACCGCGAGGACCTGAAAAAGCGTTTGGCAGAGATGTGGAATTACGAGCGTATCAGCGCGCCATTCATCCGTGGCGACTATACCTATTTTTATCGCAATGATGGCTTGCAGAATCAATCCGTGGTTTACCGCCAAAAGGGCGATGAAGAACCAGAGGTATTCCTGGATCCGAACACCTTCAGTGAAGATGGGACCACCTCATTAGCAGGCTTGAGTTTCTCCAAGAATGGCAAGCTTGCAGCCTACTCAATTTCTGAGGGTGGCAGTGACTGGCGCAAGATCATCGTGATTGATGCCATGACCAAAGAGCAGATTGAAGACACCCTGGTTGATGTGAAATTCTCTGGTATCGCCTGGCGCGGTAACGAGGGTTTCTACTACTCGAGTTATGAAAAGCCCGACGGCAGTGAGCTATCGGCTAAAACCGATCAGCACATCATGTTTTTCCATAAGTTAGGCACCGCCCAGTCTGATGATCAGGTTATTTTTGGTGCCACTGAGGAGCAAAAACGCCGCTATGTTTGGGGATCGGTTACTGAAGATGAT
>CAZLIR010000226.1:0-3765 GCA_964559635.1 uncultured Enterobacterales bacterium | reverse complement strand
ATTGAGGAGAGTGAGTGTTTTCTGTGCAGTGGTTGAATCTGGCCAGCATTGTACTAAACGATTCTGAGCAGAACTTAAACCTAAATAAAGAAAATTAGTCTACTCTGAACAGATCCTGCTCTATGTCTTTGAACGCCTTAAATTCCAGAGCATTACCCGAGGGATCTGAGAAAAACATGGTTGCTTGCTCTCCGGGTTCTCCCTCAAAACGAATGTAGGGTTCAATCAAGAATTCATCGACAAAGGTTTTCGCCCGTTCGGCTAATGCTTTCCAATCATCCATGGTAAGAACAACACCAAAATGAGGCACCGGAACGCTCTTAGCATCAACAGGATTATGAAGGTTTGATACCTTCCCTTCGCTACCTAAGTCAGGATTTAAATGCGTCACCATTTGATGCCCGAACATATCAAAATCAATCCAATGGTCACTGCTACGCCCCATGGGAAAGCCCATTTTATGGTGATAAAAATCTCTTGCTTCGTCGATATCTCGCACTTGAATAGCTAAATGAAATGGCGTTAGTTTCATATCAGTATACCCGGTTGTGTTTATTTGTCAGAAATTAGTATCGCTAGCGCAGCAAAAGCCAGCGTATATGACATGGCTCCCATCATCACGGCAAAGACGCACAGGGCGGCGAGTGACCACCAACCAATGCCTGTGAATCCTTTCCCTGAAATCATGCCTTGGCGAATGACAGCCAGTCTTCTTTTGAGAGCTTGTTCGTGGCTTTTTGATTGTTCAATAAACGAATAATTGCAGAACTCAACGACCACATTTCCAGGCGAGCTGCCTTATCATCTGTTTCATGGACGGTGAGACCCTCAGACATGGCTTCAGCGTACGAGACACGCATACCCAATTTTTGCCGCATCTCGGGCAATTTTAGATCTTTGCGTGCTTGTTTGGCATGAGTGTGAGCACTCTTGGTATGAGCGCGGAATCGATTCCACAGAATGCGACCATCGAAGTTCTTGTTGGTCTTTTTGACTTCATGAACGAGTTTCAACATTTCCTCGATAGACCATATCTCAGCGGCACTTGGTCCCAGAGGAAAAAGCGATAGATCAGAAGCAACTAATGCCAGCTTGCTGAATCCATCCAACCTTGGAGGGCAGTCAACCACCACATAATCGTAGTCATTTTTCAAGTGAACTAGTTGGGTTGCCATACTTCGATAAGTGGTTGGTTGCGAGATATCCAGTATTTCATCTATCTCATAATAGGTATTGCGCTGATTTAGCCAGTGAGAGCAGGTAAATTGTGGTGAATCACAATCGAGCAGGGCGACGCGTGCATTTTCTGCCAGTGTGCCTGCCAGGTTAGTAGCAACGGTAGAGCGTCCAACGCCTCCCTTGAGTTGCACTAAACTGATGATTTTGCCCTTTGAAGCAGCCATAACTAATTCCTCAGTGTCAATCTAAGTTAATTATAGGCTATTTTACAATGCTTTGCTGAATCCTTAGGACTCATCTTTGTGATGCTGATTTATGCAATTTATGTGCGATTGAATGACTTGCTCACCCGCTTGGGAGTCAGGAAGTTTTCGGCTGACAGCGTCGACCAGTTTGAGCTGTGCGAGATATCGGCGGCAGTGAACACAGATAAAGGCATGCATCTTCAGAGACATGCGAGCCATCAGCGTGGGCTCGACGCCATCGATCCGCTCATTCTGTTGTTTTACAAAGTCTTTACAGCTCAACATTCGCCTGTTACCTGAAATCGTTCGATTGTTTCCAATAATCTGTGCCTACTTCGATGAAGTATCACTCTTACATTAGAGTCGGTGACATCCAGAATGTTACAAATATCACTCAAACTATAATTTTGCATGTAGCGCATACTGAAAACTGCCTGTTGCATATCGGTCAGTTTTTTCAATGTCGCGGCAATACACTTTTTAAGTTGCGACTCTTCAAGAACTTGTTCTGGTGTAGAGAAGTCCCACTCTACTGGGGGCTCCTGCCAGTGGTCATTTTGCTTGAATCGTGATTGAAACTGATCTTCATCCAGATGATCAAAGTTCTCAGTACGGCTATTTTTCTTAATGCGGGTCTTGGCCTGATTCGCAACAATGCGACACATCCAAGTTTTTAATGTCGACCGACCTTGAAATTTAGGCAGGGCCTTGAGGATAGATATCCAGGCTTCCTGCACGATTCCCTCTGCCTGATCGGGCCCTGCGATGGCAATGGCAACTCGACTCAAAGTGACATAGTAGGTCTTTACAAGATACTCAAACGCAGCGGGTTTTTGGGCGATTAAATCGGCGATTAGAGTCGCTTCTTGTTCATAGTTTGCCGTCATGCAAAGGTCCGGTTAAATTAATCTGGAGTAGCTAGCCCTTTGTGCAGTTTTTGCCTCTGGTTGCAGGTATGCATCAAATTGCATCGCTATATTTCGCATCAACATCCGGCCAATGGGGGTAATCTGAATGAGATTGTCCTCAACGACAACAAGACCATCGCTTACAAAGGGTGCCAGTGCGTCTATAGCATATGCAAAATAATGTTTGAAATCAATTGCATATGTTTGCTCAATTGCGGCAAATTCGAGCCTTGAATGACACATTAATTCATTAATGACATGGCGTCTTAGGATATCGTCGTAATCGAGCTCGATACCACGAAAGATTGGCAGCTGGTTATTTTCTAACGAGTAATAATAACTCTCGATATCTTTGTAGTTTTGACTATAACTGTGGCCAACCTTACCGATTGAGGTCAGCCCCATACCGACCAGGTCACAATCAGCATGGGTAGAATAGCCCTGGAAGTTACGATGTAAATGACCGGTTCGTTGAGCAATGGCCAATTCATCGTCAGGTTTGGCAAAATGATCCATACCAATGTAGACAAAACCAGCCTTGGTGAGTTTTTCGATGATCAACGAGAGTATGGCCATCTTGGTGTCAGAACTTGGCAACTCATGTTCTTTTATACCCCTCTGTGTCTTGAATAAATGGGGTAGGTGAGCATAGTTGTATACCGCTATGCGGTCGGGATTAAGAGAGATCACCTTATCCAATGTGGTTGTGAAACTGTCTGTGCTTTGTTTTGGCAGGCCGTAGATCAAGTCAATACTAACAGATGAAAAACCATGTGTGCGAGCAGCTGATAATACAGACTCTGTTTGTTGCTCTGATTGAATGCGGTTAATGGCTTTTTGCACTGCCAGGTCGAAATCTTGCACGCCCAGACTCAGGCGATTAAATCCGATTTGTGAGAGCGCCGCAATCCCCTCTGCATCAATCGATCGTGGGTCAATCTCAATAGAAAATTCTCGGCCATCAGATGTATCCAAGTTGAAGCTATCACGGGCCTTAGTCATCAAATCAGTCATTTGGCTTATTGATAAGAAGGTTGGCGTACCACCACCCAAATGCAACTGCTTCACTTTGCGGTTGTTAAACAGTGCTGCTTGTAGGTCGATTTCTCGGTGTAAGTGTTGCAGGTAAATCGGCGCCAAATCACGATTTCTAGTCACAATTTTACTGCAACCACAGTAGTAGCAAATGGTGTCGCAAAAGGGGATATGAAAATATAACGATAAAGGTTGGTCTGGCTGGTTCAGAGATGTGCCTTGAGCAATCTCGCGATAGTGTTTACGCTGAAATTCATCGCTAAATTGCAGCGCCGTGGGATATGACGTATAGCGTGGCCCAGTTTGATCGTATTTTTTTAACAGCGTTTCTGAAAACGCGATTCTTTGCTCAGTAGAAGTAATCACAGCTAGCCTTAAACCTCGGTAAGTATTCAAAC
>CAZLIR010000225.1:0-3767 GCA_964559635.1 uncultured Enterobacterales bacterium | reverse complement strand
CTGCGTCCTGAGGCAAGACGGTCGAGTGCGCAGGCAGGAGAAGGACATCATCGAATGTGAGTGCCTCTTCGAGAATTCGCAGCATATGCACCTCTGTAGAATTGCGGTTGTAAAACCAAAGGCGGATTATAGCGACTTGAGATCGGCAGTACAACGGCAAATGTGCTTTATTTGTTCAGGTAGCAACAGGCCAGTTGTGCTAAGATTAATTCCCGATACTCAGATTTAATTAGCCATGGCACGACTAAAAACCATCTCAACCAAAGCACCTGAACGCAAAGTGTTCACAGTGTCCGAGTTGAACTTTCGTGCCAAGCAAATTCTCGAGAGCGAATTACGACAAATATGGCTTGAAGCTGAGATTTCCAACCTGACTATGGCCAGCTCGGGTCATTGGTACTTCAGCCTCAAAGATAGTAAAAGTCAGGTCAGCTGTGCCATGTTCCGCGGTAGCAATCGCATGACTACCATTCAGCCGAAAGAAGGCATGAAGGTGTTGGTGCGTGGTCGGGTGAGTTTGTATGAACCGAGAGGCAATTATCAACTGATTGTCGAGCAGATGTCGCTTGCTGGTGAGGGCGACTTACTCGCGAAGTATGAGGCGCTGAAAAAGCAACTCTCAGAGGAAGGGTTATTCGACGAGTCGATAAAGCAACCCATCGCGCCCATCTACCAAACGATCGGCATTATTTCATCGCCCACAGGGGCTGCGGTACATGATGTGCTCAGTACTATCAGACGTCGCTTCCCACTGCAGCAAGTCGTGCTCTATCCGTCACTGGTGCAGGGCGAACAGGCAGTAGAATCAATCAGAGGCCAACTCGCAACAGCTATAGATCGCAATGAAGTGGATGTTATTCTGCTAGTACGTGGTGGTGGTGCCATCGAAGATCTGTGGTGCTTTAATGATGAACGTCTGGCCCGCGATATCGTTGCTTGTCCAATCCCGATTGTCAGTGGTATTGGTCATGAAGTCGACTTCACCATTGCCGATTTTGTGGCTGATTTACGCGCTGCTACACCAACAGCAGCGGCTGAGAAAACCACCTCCGATCAAGCACAGTTGATGCAGAATATCGCAAGTTATAAAGCCTGGTTCCGTAGCACTATGCAGGAGCAATTACAGCGTTATGGTCAAACACTTGATTGGCTAACTCGACAAATCAAAAAGCCAACCGATCGTATTGACAGTTACAGCAAAGAGATCGTTATCCGACGAACCCGTCTGGTTAATGCGATACAAAGACAAATTCGAGACTGCTCAGAGCGCATAAGCACCCAGCGATTGCGCGTCAGCAGCCACGACCCAAGACGCAGAATTCAGGCTTATCTGGCGCGCAATGGCCAATTGCAACAGGCGCTGCAGCATCAGATGACAAATCGTCTGGTGAATGCCGAGAATGTCTTTAAGCAATCGGTCATTAAGCTCGATAACCTCAGTCCGCTCAAAGTACTCTCGCGAGGATATTCAGTCACAATGAAGGGGGATGCGGTGATAGATAAAGCTGCAGATGTAGTAGAGGGTGACGTCATTACCAGCCGACTGCACCAGGGCACAATAGAGAGTATCGTCAAGGCCGTGAAGCCAGAGGATAAGAAGGGCTGAGCAATAGTCTTTGAATTCGGCGGGGTATGGTTAACGCCCTAGTCTGGAAGATAATTCAGCAGAAACTGAATACTGTTCTCACCCATTACCTGCGCAATTTCCCGTCGCGTCAGTCCTGCTCGAAACATGGCATCGGTTAGTTGTGCCATTTGTGAGACATCCATGGGTGTTGTCACCGCACCATCAAAGTCAGATCCAAGCGCAACATGATCCGCCCCCAGTAAATCAACCGCATAATGGATTGCTGAAGCGATGTCATCAACGGTGCGACCACACACAGCCTCCTCCCAGAAACCAATCGCGATGATCCCTCCCCGTGCGGCAATCTCAAGCATCAACTCATCGGAAATATTTCGCTTGCGCGGACAGTGACCATAAATTCCGGTATGACTCACCACGATCGGGCGAGTCGTCAGTTCGAGTACCTGCTCGACAACCGCAGGACTGGAGTGCGAAACATCCAATATCATTTGATGCTGTTCAATTTCGCGCACCATCGCTACACCAAAGTCACTTAAGCCCTCACCGCTTAAGCCATGTAATGAACCGCCCAGGCGATTATCAAAAAAGTGATGCAAGCTGATCATACGAAAGCCAGAATCATAGAGTTTCTCAACGTTTAACGTGCTACCCTCTACCGGATGCCCACCTTCAGTTCCTATGAGTCCCCCGACAACCGCTATTCCCTCACTTCGCCAGCGGAGTAATTGCTCCAGATCACTACGCGTTTCGATAAGATGAAATTCAGCAGAGCCTGTGGCAGCCTCAGTGATTCGGCTCGCTTGATATAGCGCCCGCTCGAGTAGTGATGACCAGGTGGCTAGTGGCCAACCCTGCACCATGGCCAGTTGTGTAATTTGGTCCGTTGATTCGGCTGAGTTCGATTCATAGTTCAGACCTTTAGGCACCTTTGTCACGACCGTAAACATCTGAACAGCCATATTACCCTCAATCATTCGGGGAATATCAACATGACCAAAATCACTGCGTTCTAATAAGTCACGTGACCATAGTGTCGTATCTGAGTGCCAATCCATAATCGTGAGCGAGTTATGAAAGTCTTGCACTGTATCTGAAATAGCAACGGGCTCTGAGGGATGAACCCGATTCATACTTTGCTCAACAAAAGTTGGTAGAAAGACATGAACTGCCAGTAGCGCCAACACAAGAATAAGTAGAATGATGCCAAATTTACTGTTTTTCTTTTTAGTCATTGATCACCCGTTGTACTTATTAGCCATGACGCCGAAGCTGATTATTTTGATTTTTTCAGATGTTTGAGCATTCGTTTGCGTTTGAATTCCTGACGCGGTGTTAGCTTATTACGTCGCCCTTGATACGGATTTTTTGATTCCTTCCATTCAAACTTGATCGGTGTGCCAACCAGCTTTAGTTGTTTGCGGAAAAAACTATGCAGATAACGTATGTACGAATCAGACAATCTTGATAACTGATTACCGTGGATAACAATCCGGGGCGGATTGTGTCCACCCACGTGGGCATAACGCATTTTAATTCGACGACCACGGATCATCGGTGGTGGATGCTTCTCTTGTGCCATCTGTAACCAATCGGTTAATTTATTCGCTTTCATTTTGACTCGCGCCGAGCGATAGGCAGCCTTTACAGCACCAAATAGATCACCGACGGCTGTGCCATGAAGCGCTGAGATGTAGAACCATTCAGCAAAATCAAGGAATGGCAAGCGACGTAGCAGTTCATTCTTAACCGCCTGCTTGTCATCTGAGGTCATACCATCCCATTTGTTAATGGCTAGCACCAATGAGCGTCCTGAATCGAGTATCTGACCGAGTAAACTAAGGTCCTGCTCAACAATACCCTCGCGTGCATCAAGCATCATGATCACCACATTGGCGTCATCAATCGCTTGCAATGTTTTGATGACAGAAAACTTTTCCGCTGTCTCTGTGACCTTGCCACGACGTCGGATCCCTGCTGTGTCAATGAGCGTATAGCGTTGATCGTGACGCTCCATATCAATGTATATTGAATCACGTGTGGTACCGGGCATGTCATAAACAATCACGCGCTCTTCACCGAGCATTCGATTCACGAGTGTCGATTTACCAACATTGGGACGACCAACAATAGCCAGTTTTATTGGGTGATCAGGCGATTCAAGTTCAGCCTCTTCCTCTTC
>CAZLIR010000224.1:0-3829 GCA_964559635.1 uncultured Enterobacterales bacterium | reverse complement strand
TCGACCGGCATCCATATCTTCATCAAGTCCATGAATATTCGTGTAGGTATGGTGCAATACGTTATGCTGAACTTTCCAATTGTAGTCATTACCAGCTAAAATATAAATACTACTTCCCATTAGTCTATTAATCCACTCTTTATTAGAAAAAGAACCATGATTTGCATCATGCATAACATTCATGCCTACACCTGCCATACCAATACCAACAATCGTAATCATCGCACCGAATATTTTACCGGCCACTGTTACAGGAGTTACATCACCGTACCCAACAGTCGTCAGCGTGGCCACCGCCCACCACATAGCCGCAGGAATAGAACCAAAATCCTCGGATTGTGCTTCGTGCTCAGCTATCCAAGCACCACTTGCGGCTAGAACAAGCATCAATATCAGAATAAAAAATCCGGCAAAAAATGCACCTGCCTCCTCTTCAAATACATCCAGAAGCATTCTCAACGCAGGTGAGTAGCGAGTGAGTTTAAGAATTCGAAGTAAACGGAACGCTCTAAGAACTCTGAGATCGATAGGGAGAATAAAATATAACAGTGTAGGCAATATAGCTAACAAGTCGACGATAGCGATCGGCGAACGGAACCATTGCCAACGAGTGTCAACTTCCGGGTTTTCAATTGAAACCCATAAACGTAGCAAATATTCAGTGATGAAGATTGCAACAGAGAACATTTCAAAAATATCGAATACAACCTGCCAGTCTGAATAAACTGTCTCGACTGTTTCAAGTATTACAGCAGTTACATTCAAGACAATTAAAACAATCAAAGCAATTTCAATTATCTTAGGCCCTGACGCACTCCTTTCAGGCCTCTCAAGCCACCAATATATTTTTGAGCGTATAGAGGTATTCATTTTACTAATCTTCTTTTCGAAAGTGCATCCAGGCGCGCGTTACAGGTATTATAATCTGAGAAAATAAAGCAGTGCCCCAGATTAAGTTACCTATGATAGAAGGAACGTGTGGCACAATGAAAAAACAACCGATAGCAATAATAATTCCGAATAGTCTTACTTCCCAACGGCCGAAATCCGATGCAATTCTATGTTCAATCACATTCTTGAGGACCCACAACATGGCAATGTAGCCTGCTAAACCAAAACAACCAATAGCAGCATATTTAATAGGATAAGGTTCCCAGAAACCAACCTTTACTTCGGCGGCAAGTGCCACCCCTACCATAACACCACAGATCATTAGCGTTAGGTGTGCTAACCACCAGGTTACTAATGTTGATAGCTTTTTGTCTTTGGGTTTTCCGTTACCAGCAAAATCAAAATAAATCCAACACATGACAAACATTGAAATCCCGCCAATCACAAAGTTGACCAGTACATCAGGTGTCACTTTATAAATCCCTTTCTCGGATAGTGTTACAACAAGCTTAAAAAAACCCTCACCCAAAACGATTAACGTTAATAGCGCAAACCGTTCAGCCATATGTGCTAGTCGCGGAATAAATGCATCAAATCGAATCACTGTTATCTTAGGTATCATATAAAGTGCCTGGGTTATTACCATGCCAAGTGTGAAAACCCAAAATGCATATGGCTTTGGTATGAATGCGGTCGACGCGAAGAGTATTGATAATAAGAGCGTATTTCTAGCTTGCTCGTAACATAGTGAGTTGGTCGTTTCGTTTGTCCTTCGCGCTCTTAAATAGAGCATTGCAAGTAACACCCTATTCGCCGAAAAGCCGATTACAAAGTACAACCAACCTTTGCCAGATACAGCTGGAATTGCTGCAGCCATGAACATTAAAGTACAGATCATCAAAGCCATGATTATGCGGTGCCAGACATCGGTACTTACATAAATGGAATTGAAAATACTTAATTCACCCCATGCATACCACAAGGCAATGAAAATGCCACAAAAGACTAAAAAACCATCAATATTCAGGTTATCACTGAGGTAATTTCCCAACAAAAAGATCGATACGACATGTATCAAATCATAAAATAACTCAGTCCAGTGGACATGCTCATGTGCATGTTCTAAGCGTTGATGATGTTGCGGCTTACGCCACATTGGATGATGATACAATGCCATAATTACATTTATTCCTCTGATTCAGCCTCTTTTCGGAATTTCATCATCCACATTAACGATTCGTCGGCCATAATAAAAATGTGCATTAGATTCAAACCCATCTGGCAAGGTATCATCATTACACTTTCTAAACATGAGCTGTGAAACTAGCTTCCATCCCATTGCATTGGTGTTGTAGATGACATCACCACAGTCTTTACAAAAAATTCGCTTCATCCGTTTAGTTGGATGCTGAAACTCTATTATATTATCTTCACCTTTTAAAAAGCTGACCACATCTTCATCCCAGACTAGTACAGAATGAAATGGCACCTGAAGTAACTCCCGGCAGTCTTCACAGTGACAAAATGCATGTACTTTGGGTAAGCCTTCCATCGTTATTGCGACCTCGCCACAATCACAATGTACCTTATGTTTAGTCATGATATCTTCTCCAGAAAATCTGATTCTTAGTCATTAATTGTTTCAATAATAACGTGATAGATGTGAAGCAAATTGCTCAAAATATTTCTCAGGCTGTGCATTTTTCATCACGTCATAACAGGCAAATGTTGGTATAGGCTCCATGCCAAAGAACCTAAAATTCATGTGCATAGGGAAAAATAAATCATCAACACTTTTTCCTTGAAACAAGTACTCAGCGTGGTCATTGAAGGCTTCTTCAGGTGCATTGAAAGTTAAGGAGAGCATATACTTTTTACCAGTTAATGTTCCTCCAGCTCCATAGTTAGCCTTAGGAGCATCTTCGGTTCTACCATCGCCTGTTGTTAAAGCACCTGACATACCAGCTGTATAAACTTCATCCATATATTTTTTAGATGTCCAGGGTACTCCCATCCAGTTCACAGGACTTTGAAGGATGATTGTGTCTGACCAAGTATGATTTTCAAGTTCAGTTTCAATATCCCAGCAACCATTAACATTCACGACACGAACTGTATGGCCCATGTCTGTTAATTGTGAATTGGCTTTGTCTACCAGTGTGCCGTTTAGACGTCCTTCAGCAAATGGATATTGATGATGAGCATTGATAATGAGTATGTTGTTCATAGTGTCCTCTTCTATTGGAATGTAGCTACTTTGAAACAGGTGGTATATTATTGTACCCATAATACTAATTTCAATTAGTATACTTTTAGTAACCTACTTTTTAATTTTGGAATATAGATGGAAAGTTATGTAAAGACAGATGCCAAAGGTCGAAAAAAGGTAATTAATATTTGCACCGAGCCATGCGCTATAGAAAAAGGTATGCGCCTCATAGGTGGTAAATGGACCGCCTCTATAATCTACCATCTCAAGGATGAACCCGTACGCTTTAATGACTTATCAAGAATGCTTGGCGGTGCAAGCAAGAAGATGATCGATCAACGTCTTAAAGAATTAGAAGCTAGAGAAATGGTCCTTAGAAAAGTTATCAATGATAGACCAGTAGCCGTTACTTACGAGCTGACAGAGTTTGGCCATTCCGCATTGGGAATTCTTGAGCAGCTCAGAGCCTGGTCTGAAAGCAATCTTATTGAAACCTGAAACCTATCCTGTTATGGATGCTTTTGTGATTTACATTACACTAAAGGCTCCTTTTGCGGTATGTGAAGTTGGTTTTTTGCCACCACCTGCACCCACCAGTTCGGAACGATTTCGCAGTTCGGAAATTAAAAGCCTTACAAATCATCGGCTTTCGGTGAGCTAGATTCAGATTAGTTCGGAAAAGTTCGGAATAGGTTTGGAAATTGCCAGCCCGAAAAGTCAGCCCTAGAA
>CAZLIR010000223.1:0-3849 GCA_964559635.1 uncultured Enterobacterales bacterium | reverse complement strand
GTCCCTTAACACTGGGTTCAGGTAAGCGGTCAAACTTTTCTATTTCCGGAAAAGACACATCAACCACGGCCTTGTCATTGGCCTGTGATTCTTTCAGCATGTTGGGTAGACGATGCAGTGTCTGAGGACCAAATACGATATCAACATAGGGTGCGCGGTGACGAATAGCCTCACCTTCCTGACTGGCTACGCAGCCACCGACAGCGATCGCAATATCGGGTTTTGTTTCTTTCAGTTTGCGCCAGCGACCTAATTGAGAAAAGACTTTTTCCTGTGCCTTTTCACGAATTGAGCAGGTATTTAATACCAGAATATCTGCTGCAGTATCATCATCTGTCAGCTCGACCTGATGGGTTTGTGACAATAAATCCTGAATACGATCTGAATCATATTCATTCATCTGACAACCCCAGGTTTTAATAAACAGTTTCTTAGTCATACGGTGACAAACTCTCGCAATTCACTCATAACATGAGTGCGTTTTAATTCTCAAAATTGGTCTATTTTTGTACAGGGCGGTGATTCTACCATTTTGCCAGAGAAAAACGAGTAAAAGCGCAGTTTTTACCATCATAATGACGGAAAAATAGCTCTGTCGGTGTATCAGAGGGTTTGGAGCAGTTTGTTAGTCAGTGCGGCGGATAATAGAACTGGTCAGCTCGATTTTCGCTTCCGCGTCTTGATTACTCTCAGCACTGGCCTGATCAAGTAGCGTTTCAGTATCTTTTAGTACATCGTCAACGCTGTGCGTTTCAGCCTGATGGACTGCCTCAGAAAAATCATCGCGATGGATTTGCTCGATCATTTTTCGCGAATTTTCAGCAGCTCTGTGGAAAAGCTCTAATGAGGCCTCGCGCATGGCGCTGCGGATCAAATTGAGTTTGATCTCATCAACATCATCGGTGAAGGGAGTTTTATTCAGCTCTTCCAGTAACTTGGCACAACGCGCATTTAACCATTGGTGCATCTGAATTTCCCCAAAATATCGTCTACAGTGTTCTCTTAGTCTAGTGTATTAATGACTATTTGCATAACCTAAAGGTTATTGCTTTTCACGAATGATTTCCAGCGCCTTTTTTAGGACGATGTCCTGATTCTTAATGACATCCATCTTAGTGCGCGCGATTGCGACATTCGGCTCCAGCTTTTTAGTTGAGCCGACATCCTCATGCAGAATGATTTCCATAGCAGGAAGACTTAACTTGAGACCCGTATTGGGTAATCGCACCTGTATTGGATAACCATACTGTGTGCCAATGTAACTGCCAGGGGATTCGCCTAATATGGTCGCTAAGTCATGGCTCTGCAAATTCGACAATAAAGCTGCACAGGCGGAGAAACAATAGCCGTTACTTAGCACAACGATATTACCCTTAAAATACATCTCCTGATTCTCAATTAGCGGATCAATGTCAGTTTCTAACAGATCACCCTCAGAGCTTAACAATAACTCCCACTGCCAAAGGTTGAGGTACTCCATAGGCAGCCAGCCTAGATAGGCCGTGTATTTATCACTCTTGGTAGAAGATACTAAATCACTGTGTTGATCTTTGAATTCACTGCTCACTCGCAAGCGTGCCCGCTCCGCCCAGTTGATTGGTCTAGGAGATAAGTAGGAAAGGAGAAGTTTCAGATTGTCCGTCAAACCACCCTGGTTATAGCGTAAATCGAGAATTAAATTGATTTTATTCTCAGTGCGAAGCTCGGTGAAGTAATTTTGCAAAAAGTCGCTGAAATCAGAATACGATTCGTTGAAGTCGTTTAACCAAAGCAAACTGGTTTTGGCATCTATGGTGCGGGTGCCATAACTTGACCGCAGAGGCTTACTCCTCGGTGGCTCAACGACCTCCTCCATATTCAAATCTGGCATGAGCAGTTCAACGAACTCTCGGTCACGCCATTGGTAGGTTACTTCATACTGATTCTGATCCGGGAAACTGGCCCACAGCAGCTTTGGCAGATGCACCTGAATTAAGCGTACTCGACCAGTCTCTGTTTCCGATGGCACAAGCTGACCTAATAAAGGTAATAACTGCTCTGTGCTAACGCCATTAATTTTGGTTATTTCTGCACCGACAGGAATCGTTGGCAGGTCCTGCTCATCGGCAATAACGATCAATTTTCCTTCAGTGATCAATACTTTGAGAGGAAACAAGCCCTGCTCTGTTGAAAACCGAGTAAACTCCTCAACCGGAAGTTGCAACTGGATATGAGTGTCCTGAAAACTAGCCAGCAATGGCGATATGTTGGTGAAATATTCACGTCGATTACTGGGCGTATTGATCGCCTTGTAAGTTTTGTCATAAGTGCTGTTATAACGCGCCTCTGTCTGACGGCTAAACAAATTTGGGTGAATACTGCGCAGCTTTTCATCAATAAACGCCAGATCGTCCTTAAGTTGGTTAGGACTGTAAACGACATCATAACGGCGATTTTCACTAGGAGTTGTGGCACATCCGGTCAGAAAGAGACCGAGCAGGATTACCAAAACAGCTGGCATAGGGAATGACTTGAACTGTATTGAGAATTGCATTCTTGTTTCTAAATTAACCAACCTTTCTGGCAGTAAATCTCATAATAACGGATATAAGCTCAGAAAATAAGCATTAGCAACAAAAAAGCCAACAAACATGGTTTGCTGGCTTCTTCGGTTAGTTTGGCTGATGACTATTTATTGCCATCATTGTCCTCAGTTGACGCAGCAGCATCGGCTTGAGATTCACTCGCTGCCTCTTGTGCTGGAGCTTCTGCGGCAGGCTCATCCAACAGCGCTTTCATGCTCAATCGAATGCGACCTTGACGATCGACTTCCAATACTTTTACATCAACCTTCTGACCTTCTTTCAGGTAGTCAGTTACTTTGTTGACGCGCTCGTGAGCGATCTGTGAGATATGAACCAGACCATCTTTACCAGGAGCAATGGTGACGAATGCACCGAAGTCTGCCAGACGAGCAACTGTACCCTCGTAGACCTGACCAGCTTCAACTTCACGCGTGATGTCTTCAATGCGCTTAATAGCAGCTTCTGTCACGCTGCTGTCTGAAGCAGCAATGCGAACTGTTCCATCGTCATCGATTTCAATAGTCGCACCGGTTTCTTCGGTAATTGCACGAATAGTCGCACCGCCTTTACCAATAACGTCTCTGATCTTGTCAGTCTTGATAGTAATGGTAGTAATGCGAGGGGCAAATGGTGAAATATCACTGCGCGGCGCTTCAATCGCTTGATTCATCACACTCAGAATGTGTAGTCGACCACCTTTAGCCTGATGTAATGCCTTCTGCATGATTTCTTTGGTAATACCGTCAATCTTGATATCCATTTGCAGTGCAGTGATACCTTGCTCAGAACCCGCTACTTTAAAGTCCATGTCACCCAAGTGATCCTCATCACCTAAGATGTCAGATAGAACAACATAGTCGTCGCCTTCTTTCACAAGACCCATCGCAATACCAGCTACAGGGGTCTTGATTGGTACACCAGCGTCCATTAACGCCAGACTAGTACCACAAACAGAAGCCATTGAGCTAGAACCGTTAGATTCAGTAATTTCTGATACCACACGAACCGTATATGGGAAATCATCAATCGTTGGCAGTACCGCAGCAACACCGCGACGCGCCAGACGACCGTGACCAATCTCACGACGCTTAGGGCCACTCATGAAACCTGTCTCACCGACACAAAATGGCGGGAAGTTGTAGTGCAACATGAAGTAGTCTTTGTACTCGCCGCTTAACGTATCGATGATTTGCGAGTCTTTCTGGGTACCCAGAGTAGCTGTTACCAGTGCCTGAGTTTCACCACGTGTAAATAACGCAGAACCATGTGTTCTGGCTAGTACGCC
>CAZLIR010000222.1:0-3877 GCA_964559635.1 uncultured Enterobacterales bacterium | reverse complement strand
GATTTATTACTCATCACCGCGCCCAGGATGGACAAACGTGTAAAAAATAAAGCCTGGGTCAAAGCCATCAGTCAACTCGGTGCAGTAATCCACGTTTACCCGGTTAATGCAAAACAATTTCCCGGCTGGATCCGAACCCGGGCTAGTGCGATGGGCATGCGTTTGTCGAACGATGCCATAGCCATTCTCAGCCAACGCACGGAAGGAAACTTGCTGGCCGCTAATCAGGAATTACAGCGATTGAACATTCTCAGCGATACTGATCATGAAATCGATGCCGATACCTTACGGGAATTCACCGCAGATAATGCAAAATTTGGCCAATTTGATCTGATTGATAGTTGTCTCAATGGTGACGCTTCGCGATTCGTGCGTATGTTGCATAGTCTCCGCGAGGAAGGTACCAATATTATCGAAATTACCGCACCGCTAAATGCTGAAATCCGTAAATTGTGCCGCATCGCCTGGGCAAAAGAGGCGGGTGACAGTCTGGCGTTGGTTTATAAAAAATTCTATGTCTGGCAAGCGAAGCAGACGATTTATAACAAGGCGCTCGCACGCTATCCGGTCAAGGTCTGGCATCAATTGCACAATCGTTTGTTACTGCTCGATAAATCGATCAAAGGTCAGGCCAATCGCGATGCCTGGTTAACACTTGAGGCTATTTTGCTGGTGATAGCGGGCCAAAGACGCTTTAGCAAATTTATCTCCGAGCCAGTATGACACGACGGATAGGTTTGTTTGGCGGCACATTTGATCCAGTTCATTTGGGTCACCTGCATGCCGCTGAGGTATTACTAGACGAATATTCCTTATCCGAAATTTTTTTCATTCCTGCCTATCAGCCGGTCCATAGAGAACAACCACTGGCGACTAGTGATCAGCGCTTAGAGATGCTGCAATTGTGCCTGAGTGGCTCTGAGCATCTCTTTCTCGATTGTCGTGAGGTAAACCGTGGTGGGGCATCCTATGCCTTGTATACCTTGCAGGAATATCGCTCGGAATATCCAGAGGATGAATTATTTTTCATCATCGGTACCGATGCCTTCAATGCCATTGATAGTTGGCATGAATGGCAGTCGCTATTTGATTACTGTCACTTTATTGTCCTGCCAAGACCGGGTTACACGTTGCAGTATTCGCCCGCCGTTCAGTCACACATTGACTCACTAGCGGCTGATGAGCAGAGCGAGGATGTTACGCCAAAAACAGGTCAGGTGCTGCTCTCTAAAAGGGCCATGTTAGAACTCTCGGCAACACAAGTGCGCACGGCGATACAAAATAAGCAAAATATCACAGCATTAATTTCAGAAAAAGTCGCGCAATACATCGAAGATCATAATATCTACGCGAAAGATTTGCTAAAATAGAGCTAAGTACATAAAAGCGATACTCCATGAATTCAACGAAACTAAAAAAACTAGTCATTGATTGCCTAGAAGACATGAAAGCCCGTGATATTGTCGAGCTAGATGTGGCTGAGGTCAGTGGCTTTACAGACTACATGATCATTTGCACGGGTAATTCAAATCGTCAAGTCAAAGCAATCTCTGATCATGTCGCGCTAGAGGCAAAAAAGCAGGGCCATCCTGCGCATGGCAGTGAGGGTGGTGCAACAGCTGAATGGGTGCTCATCGATTTGGGTGATATCATCGTTCATGTCATGCAACAGAATGCCCGCGATTTCTATCAGCTCGAAAAACTCTGGAACCCTGAGTTCAACTCTGATTCTGATAGCGACCAATCCAATTCACTCTGATGCGTATTCGATTAGTTGCGATAGGAAATAAATTACCGCAATGGATTGAACAGGGTAGCCAAGACTATCTGAAACGCCTGCCAAGAGAATTTGCCTTCGAATTAATTGAAATCCCCCTCGGTCATCGTGGCAAAAACGCAGATATTGATCGTGCTATGCGGCAAGAGGGGCTGGCGATGCTAAAGCACGTTGAACCTTCTGACTGGGTGGTCGCTTTGGAAGTCTTAGGTAAGAATTGGTCATCAGAGCAGCTAGCCGACAACTTGAATGACTGGCAGATGCGCGGACAGAATATCGTTTTCCTGATTGGTGGTCCTGAAGGTTTAGCTCCCGAATGTAAACAGCGGGCGGATCAAAACTGGTCACTTTCAAACCTGACTCTGCCACATCCATTAGTCCGTGTTATTTTTGCTGAAAGCTTATACCGAGCCTGGACCATAACCGTTGGTCATCCATATCATCGGGGCGAATAATGGCACGAAGACAAACCATTAAAAACCATATTCAAGAGACCAACCTTTATCGCAGTCGACTGTTTATTGTCAGTATCATGGTTATCTTCATGATGGGAGTTCTTCTCACTCGGGTAGCCTACTTACAGGTATTCAAGAATACCGATTATCAGACCCAATCAAATCAGAATCGCATCAAGCTGGAGCCTTTGCCACCCAATCGGGGGCGAATTTATGATCGAAATGGCGTGATACTGGCTGAAAACCGGCTGGTGTTTTCTTTGGAGATTATTCCAGAGAAAGTACAGGACATGGATGCTTTACTGGCTCAATTACAGATACTACTGCCGCAAGTTAGCGCCGATATTATCGAGCGTTTTACACAGCGACTACGCGCATCTCGCCGGTTTGAGTCGGTGCCCTTGTTAACTGGCTTAAATGAATCAGAGCAGGCGGTTTTGGCGGTTAACCAGCATGCCTTACCCGGGGTGGTTACACAGGCGCGTATACAGCGCTATTATCCGTTTTCAGAGACGATGGTTCACATGCTTGGTTATGTCGGACGGATCAATGATCGGGAATTGGCGACCATTGATCAGGATAATTATCGTGCGACCCGACACATTGGAAAGGTAGGTTTAGAAAAATATTATGAGGATCAGCTACACGGTACCATCGGCTATCAAGAGGTCGAAACCGATGTCCGAGGTCGGGTGATCCGTGTACTCGATCGGAAAAATCCAGTACCCGGAATGGATCTTCATCTGCACATGGATAGTCGGCTGCAACTGGAAGCACGGCGACTATTGGATGATATGCGTGGTGTCGCTATTGCTGTCGATCCGCGCAATGGCGGTATTCTCGCGCTGGTCAGTACACCGGGCTATGATCCGAATCCGTTTGTGTCGGGGATCTCAACGACCGGCTATCAGGCCCTGCTGAATTCACCCGATCGGCCATTATTTAATCGCGCCTTGCGTGGTCAGTACTCCCCCGGCTCGACTATTAAACCTATGCTGGGTTTGCTTGCGTTGGAGGAAGGTATCGTCACTGCCAAAACGCGCATGTGGGATAAGGGCTATTTTCAACTTGAGAATGATGAGCACCGGTATCGAGACTGGAAACCCGAGGGGCATGGCTGGGTCAATATGCTGGTGGCCATCCGTGATTCCTGTGATACCTATTTTTATGATCTTGCCGTTAAACTCGGCATCGATAGAATCGCGCAAGGCATGAAGGCGTTTGGCTTCGGCCAGTCCACCTTGCTGGATATGGGTGAAGAAGTTCCTGCCCTAATGCCTGACCGAGGCTGGAAGCAGGCCAGTCGTGGGGTACGCTGGTTTCCCGGAGAAACAGTCATTGTTGGTATTGGACAGGGCTACTGGACGTCGACGCCTCTGCAATTAGTCAGGGCAACCGCTGCGATTGCCAATAATGGTTTGTTATACCCATTATCGCTGGGTGCTAAATTAGCCAATGACAACGATAATCAGCTGTTACGGCTCGATAAACAGCCGGACAACATTTTTCCTTTCAAAGCACAAAACATGACCTTGATCCAAAATACCATGAAGGCTGTGAATGAATTTCCCGGCTCTGCTTTCGAGGCGTTTAAAGATGCGCGTTTCACCTCAGCAGGTAAGTCGGGTACGGTGCAGCTCAAGAG
>CAZLIR010000221.1:0-3888 GCA_964559635.1 uncultured Enterobacterales bacterium | reverse complement strand
TATCTGAGCGGAGAGATTCTCTAGGCTAGTAAAGCATAATAATAAATGATTGCGTTTTACCTGTGCGCAATCTCCGGTAATCAGTTGATTACTCACTAAGTTGAGGGCATAAGCTACGATGAATAGTCCAACTCATGAGACTGAGCTAAATAATAATAACAATGCAGCCATGAAGTGGTTGTTACTGATTTTCCTGGTCTATTTAATGCTGACTGCGGTTTCGATCATCGGTACCGGTTTTAAAATAGCTACCTCTGACCAAGCTAAGTCACTCTTTGAGTTTGCTGAGAATCCAATCGCAGCACTGGTCATTGGTATGACGGCGACGGCGCTCATCCAATCCTCTAGTACAGTCTCATCCATCATCGTTGCTATGGTGGCTGGTGGATTACCCATTAACATCGCGATTCCAATGATCATGGGTGCAAATATTGGCACCAGCATCACCAGCACATTGGTGAGTTTGGGACATATTCGTGATAAAGATGAATTTCAAAAAGCATTTTCTGCTGCCACCGTGCATGATTTTTTCAATGTCATGGCTGTTTTGATTTTCCTCCCACTGGAAATGATGTTTGGATTACTTGATAAAGTGAGTTCCTTTATTGTGAATCTCTTCAGTGGTGGTATTGCGGTATCAGGTAGTGGATTCAATCCCATTAAGATGGTCACTGGGCCCGTCAAAGATTTTGTCGCAAGCCTCGTTTCCTCGCTACCTGAGGTGGCTCAGGGCATCATTCTCGCCAGCATCGGACTGGTATTAATCATTGTCTCCATCAGCTTGATGGGTAAAATCATGAGAAATCTCATGGTTGGTCAGGCTAAAGAAATACTCCATAAAGCCATTGGTAAGAATGCCGTAACGGGTATCTCATCGGGTACTGTGGTCACCGTATTGGTTCAGTCATCATCGACAACCACCTCGTTAATGGTGCCACTGGTAGGAACAGGTGTATTAAGAACACGTGATGTGTACCCTTTCACCTTGGGAGCAAACATCGGCACCTGTATCACAGCCCTGATTGCTGCACTGGCGGCGACCGGTGAATATGCCGCTTTTGCCATGCAGATTGCAATCGTTCACCTGTGCTTCAACGCCATGGCGGTGACCCTCATTTATGGCGTGCCATTGCTTAGGGAAGTACCGTTAAAATTGAGTGAAGGATTATCACTTGCGGTCGCCGATAAGAAGATCCTCGGACTAGCTTACATCGCGAGTTTATTCTTTATTGTGCCGTTAATTGCACTTTCTTACACCGCCATGTAATCCAATCGGGCTGTAAAGCCCGACACGTGATAAACACTTTAGTGATCTGCGCTAGCCAATTGCTCTGATTGTGGTGAGCGGAACCGATCAACCATGGCCTGAATCTCAGCAGGTGCCTCATCGGTAAACCGCATGACGGTGAAGGCCACTGCAAAGTTGACGATTGCTCCGACAACCCCGAACGCATTCGGTGAAATCCCCAGAAACCAGTTCTCGTCCATACCTGCCATGAAGGATGTTCCCGGGATAAACATAATGCCCTTGTGCTGAAACACATACAGCATCGTCACCCCGATACCCGCACACATGCCGGCAATAGCGGCTTTATTGTTCATCTTCTTGGAGAAGATACCCATCATGAGCGCCGGGAAAATTGATGAGGCCGCTAATCCGAAAGCCAGCGCCACCGTGCCGGCAGCAAAGTCAGGAGGATTGAGCCCGAGATAACCCGCCAGCAATACTGATAAGGTCATCGTGATACGCCCGATAAGAAGCTCATTATTCTCACTTAAATCAGGCATCCAGACGCCTTTCAATAAGTCGTGAGAAATGGCTGAGGAGATTGCCAGCAATAAACCTGCCGCAGTTGAGAGTGCTGCTGCCAGACCGCCTGCCGCGACTAAGGCAATGACCCAGTTGGGTAGATTAGCGATGGCTGGATTGGCCAATACCATGATATCCGGATCCACCTTAACCATCTCATTTACTTCGGCATCTGCCAAATACTGAATTTTACCGTCGCTGTTCTTGTCATCGAACTTCAACAGGCCGGTAGACTCCCAGTCTTTGAACCACTGCGGACGCTCGTCATAGACCAAATGCTCCCCGGGAGTCGGCTCGATCGTATCCATCAGGTTATAACGCGCCATCGCACCCACTGCTGGCGCAACGGTATAAAGAATGGCAATAAATACCAGTGCATATCCGGCTGAAGCGCGTGCTGCTTTGGCGCTGGGCACAGTAAAAAAGCGCATGATCACATGGGGCAATCCCGCTGTACCAATCATGAGTGACATGGTGTAGGCAAACATATTTAATGTGCCGCCCATGTTATCGGTTGTGTATTCCTTAAACCCCAGATCAGTGACTACCATGTCTAACTTATCGAGCAGATAAATACCGCTATCATCCGACAGTGTGCTCCCCAGCCCTAATTGCGGGATAGGATTACCCGTTAGCTGTAAGGAGATGAAAATGGCCGGGATCGTGTAGGCAAAGATTAATACACAGTATTGGGCAATTTGAGTATAGGTAATGCCTTTCATACCGCCTAAAACGGCATAGACCCAGACAATGAACATGCCGGCATACAAACCAGCCTCATATTTGATCTCGAGGAATCGCGAGAAAGTCACACCCACACCCTTCATTTGACCAATAATGTAGGTCACCGAAGCGATAATCAGGCAGATGACTGCCACGATACGGGCATTTTTTGAATAGAACCGATCAGAAATAAATTCCGGAACTGTGAACTTGCCATGTTGCCGCATGTAGGGCGCTAAACACATGGCGAGAAGCACGTAGCCGCCAGTCCAGCCCATGAGAAACACCGAACCACCATAGCCAGAGAAGGCAATCAAACCCGCCATGGAGATAAATGAAGCAGCACTCATCCAGTCAGCACCTATCGCCATACCGTTCTGAACCGGACCAATACCACTGCCTGCGACATAGAACTCACTGGTTGAGGCGGCACGAGCCCAGATAGCTATACCGAAATACAACGCGAAAGTACCTAATACAGCAATATAGGTATAGAGCTTGAGTTCATCCATCAGTCTTGCTCCACACGGTACTTTTTATCCAACTGGTTCATCTTGTGTGAATACCAGAAGATAAGACCGACAAAACTGTAAATCGAGCCTTGTTGTGCTATCCAGAAGCCTAATTTATAGCCCCCCAAACGAATAGCATTTAATGGTTCAACGAGAAGGATACCGAAGACGTAGGCGACCACGAACCAGATCACGAGACATATACATATCAGGCGTAAATTTTCCTGCCAATAGGTTGATTTACCTGCCACTGTTACCCCCCTACCCTTGTTATGGTGATTTTATAGGTGTTGTGACTATCTACCTTAAACTAGCAGGCACGTGTTGGCAAACGCCTTAGTAGCCCCTCTCAAGGTCGACCTCATTGAGGATGGGTAATCCTTGCATGTAGCGGTCAAAATTAGCCAACGCCAAGGTCAGAACACGTTGCTGGTATTTGTCAGAGCGTGCAGCCATATGCGGTGTGATGAGTACGCGGGGCATAGTCCATAACGAATGCTCCTTAGGTAATGGCTCGGGATCAGTCACATCTAATCCGGCACCAGCGATAGTGCCTGTTTGCAACGCATCAACCATAGCCTCGGTATCAGTCGTTGCACCACGTCCAACCGAAATGTAGTAGGCATGTGAGGGCATGGCAGCAAAAACACCGCGATTGATAATGCCTCGGGTTTTGTTAGTAAGCGGCAAGGTGTTAACAACAACATCAGCGCGCTTTGCCAACTCGGTGACCTCATTGGATAGGCCGACGTATTCAACATACTCTGGTCCCTCACGGGAGCTATTGCGGGTCGCAATGACTGTCATGCCTAAGCCATGCGCACGACGCGCAACTTCTCGACC
>CAZLIR010000220.1:0-3900 GCA_964559635.1 uncultured Enterobacterales bacterium | reverse complement strand
CCCATACGAACTTCGGTGTAACGCATTGCCGCAGGACTATCACCATCAACCGAGCCAAAGTTACCCTGTCCATCAACCAGCATATAACGTAATGAAAATGGCTGTGCCATGCGCACTATGGTGTCATAAACTGCACTATCACCATGCGGGTGATATTTACCAATGACGTCACCGACAATACGGGCTGATTTTTTGTAAGGTCTGTTCCATGAGTTGCCGAGCTCTGACATGGCGTAAAGTGAACGCCTGTGGACCGGCTTCAAACCATCTCTAACATCGGGAAGTGCTCGACCCACGATGACGCTCATCGCGTAGTCAAGATAGGCTGTTTTCAGCTCATCTTCGATATTAATGGGGGAGATTTCTTTGGCTAATTCTGACATATAATTGGTCTATTATTCCGTTGATTTTCAGTTATTATTTTTAGCGTCGATTGCGGTTTTTTTATCGTTATTTTCGACCACAAAAACTAAGCCAAAATTATACCATAGACCAGTGCAAAATGTACGTTTTATATGCCGATATTTACACGCATTTATGACCTGATTTTAGCCTGCCAATGACCGGGTTAAACAGGCCTGATTTAAGCCTCACTTTGGTTAGTATTCAGACCCGCTTGAAGGGCGCATTGTCAGCCTTCTAAGAACATCGTGATGAGCAAATAAATCCATGTTTGAGCAGCCTAAAACTGAAATAAATCGTGATCTATTATCCGAATTAGTTCATATTCTGTATATATAGAATAAATCAAGTGACACAACGATTCACTTAATGGCTGTATCGTGATGATCACTACCACAAACGAGAAAAATAATGCAAACAGTTGACACCATTCTGACTGGCGCCTGGGTCATACCGGTCGTTCCCGAGGGTAAAGTACTCGAGGAATATTCGATTGTTATTGATCAGGGCATTATCAAGGAAATTCTTCCGAGTAATGAAGTGATTGGTCGATATACCGCGACTCATGACATTAAGCTGAACGATCACATACTCATGCCCGGCTTTATTAATGCCCACTGCCACACACCGATGAACTTGTTCCGCGGGGTTGCCGATGATGTACCGCTGAAGACCTGGCTAGAAAAGCATATTTGGCCCTTGGAAGGTGCCTGGGCCGATGATCATTTCTGTGCCGATGGAACAGAAATGGCTCTTGCCGAATTAATCCGTTCAGGATCCACTTGCCTTGCGGATATGTACTTCTACCCAGAGGCTAGTGCTGAGGTTATCAATGATGCGGGTTTCAGAGCGAGCATTGGCCTGACTGTAATTGAATTCCCAACCAAGTGGGCACAGACGACTAATGATTACTTTGACCGCTGTATCGAAGTGCACAATGAGTATCAGCATCACCCCATGATCACCAGCCATTTTGCCCCCCATGCGCCCTATACCGTTTCTGATGAGTCGATGCGACGGATAAGAGCCTTATGCGATGAACTTGAGATACCCATTCAAATGCACATTCACGAGACGCAACGTGAAGTGGATGAATCGATTGCAGAGCATGGTATGAGACCTCTGCAACGATTGGATAATCTGGGCTTTCTCGGACCTGATCTAATGGCCGTCCATATGACCGCACTGACAGATGAAGAAATTGATATTATCGCCGAGCGTGGCGTGCATGTAATGCATTGTCCAGAATCTAACATGAAACTAGCAAGTGGTATTTGCCCAGTTGATCGTCTGCAGGGTGCAGGCATTAATGTTGCCCTCGGTACTGATGGTACAGCCAGTAACAACGACCTCTGTATGATTGGTGAAATGAAGTCGGCGGCAATGCTGGCGAAAATTGGTTCTGGCGATCCCACCGCTGTTTCTGCCGAGCGAGCACTTTCCATGGCCACCATCAACGGGGCCAAGGCGCTTGGTATCGACGATCGTGTCGGTTCTCTTGAGGTCGGAAAACAAGCCGATATTATCGCGATTGATATGTCAAAATTAGAGCAGCAGCCGCTGTTCCATCCTATATCACAAATCGTATACAGTGCAGATAAGCGTTTGGTAACCGATGTATGGGTTGCCGGCAGACATTTGATGAAAAATCGCGAGCTTACCAGTCTGGATTTGGATAAAATTCTGCATAACGCGAAACAATGGCAAAAGAAGTTATCTCAGTAGGTGAAATTATGAGTGCTAACGTTGATCCCCTCGAAATCCAGAAGTTTGCTGATCTGGCATCACGTTGGTGGGATCCAGAATCAGAATTTAAACCGCTGCATAGCATTAATCCTCTGCGTTTTAACTACATCCGCAATCATTCCGGTTCGCTGGCTGAAAAGCGAATTCTGGATGTCGGTTGCGGTGGTGGAATTCTTACCGAGAGTTTGTGTAAAGATGGTGCTAATGTAACTGGGATAGATATGGGCGATGCCCAGATCAGTGTGGCTAAATTGCATGCTATGGAGACTGGTCTAGACATTGATTATCAAAAAATTGCCGCAGATGAGTTAGCTAAAACACATGCCGGTCAGTTTGATGTAGTCACCTGTCTTGAAGTACTCGAGCATGTGCCTGATCCAGCGGCGATTATTAAGGCCTGTTATGAGCTAGTTAAACCCGGTGGTGATGTCTACTTCTCAACCATCAATCGCAACCCCAAAGCCTGGCTATTTGCCATTGTTGGGGCTGAATATATCCTGAAAATGCTACCCAAAGGCACCCACGATTATCAAAAGCTCATCAAACCCTCTGAACTTGACCGTTGGATGCGAGATGCAGGACTCGAGCTGTGTCACATAACCGGGATGCATTACAACCCGCTACGTAACACCTATCGGCTCGGACCCGGTGTGGATGTCAATTACCTGCTTTGGGGTAAGCGACCAGCCTAACCATTCGTGCTTACAAATCTCTCACTGATCCGCATAGAGCGGCAGAATTTATAAAGTTAATTTTCTTGAAGACGCCGTGAACCCATCCATGGGGGCTTGGCGCCTGCTCCCTGCAGGCGACACTTCTGAAAATTAACATTAAAAATCCTGCTTAATCTGTGAGGATCAGTCCGAAGTTGCAGAGATTTGGTTACTGAACCTGCTTCGGCACAATGCTTAACTCAACCCGACGATTCAAAGCACGTCCCTGAGTTGTTTGATTGTCAGCGATTGGCTGAGATTCACCAGCACCACTGCTCGAGATTCGGCTCGCCTCAACCTGACGACTCAGCAGATAACTGGCAACTGAAGTAGCTCGTTTTTGTGACAATTCCATGTTGTAACTTGCTGCACCGGTACTATCGGTATGGCCAACAATCGCCAGCATGGTATCAGGATACTTGTTCAGAACTAAAACAACTGAGTTTAATACCTCGGTAAATGAATCTCTCAGATCATATCGATCAGTGCCAAAGGTAATATTGTTCGGCATGATCAGGCGAATGTTATCGCCATCACGTTGCACCTGAACACCACTGTTGACCAGTTGATCGCGCAGTTCTTTCTCTTGGTTATCCATATATGCACCGACACCGGCACCAATAGCACCACAACCGGCAGCGGCATTGCGGGCTCGCTTGCTAGATTCTCCAGCACCGATCAAACCGCAGACGATGGCCGCCCCAATGCCGTATTTGGTGGCCTTACTGGTTTGACTATCACCCGTGTAAGGATCAAGTGTCTGACAACCGGTAAGGATTACTAAGGTGGAGAGTATCGCTAAACGATAAGTAAGTTTCATTGTTGGCTCCTAAAATGCGCTATGTATTCGAGTTTTTACTCGATTTTATATGATGATCTCTATAACTTTTTCATAAATGAAATCATCTGCTCTCGCTCAGCCGGAGTCGGCAAACGACCTGTCTGAGCCAGCATATTATCCTGCATATGTTTTGGCTTAGATGTGGCAGGGATCGCACAATTGACAAAAGGATGAGACACCACAAACTTTAAAAAGTAC
>CAZLIR010000219.1:0-3945 GCA_964559635.1 uncultured Enterobacterales bacterium | reverse complement strand
GCTCTCAAATGATGAAGTTCAGGTAAAAATTATTTCATCCGGTGTCGGTGGTATTACTGAAACGGAAGCGAACTTGGCTGCAGCCTCTGCGGCATCGATCATTGGTTTCAATGTCCGTGCTGATGCCACGGCGCGTAAAGCGATTGAAAATCAGGGTGTGGACTTACACTACTACAGCATCATTTACGATGTGGTTGATGAAGTGAAAGCGGCATTAAGTGGTATGTTGGCGCCCGAAATCTCGCAAGAGATTGTCGGACTGGCCGAAGTACGTGATGTGTTCCGCTCTCCGAAACTAGGTGCCATTGCCGGATGTATGGTTGTTGAGGGTCGCGTTAAGCGCAATAACCCAATTCGCGTACTGCGAGATCTGACAGTTATATATGAAGGTGAACTGGAATCGCTGCGTCGCTTCAAAGATGACGTCAACGAGGTTCGCAACGGCATGGAATGTGGTATTGGTGTGAAAAACTACAACGACGTGAAGGTCGGTGACCAGATCGAAGTGTACGAAATCAAAGAAATCAAGCGCACACTTTAGGACTTTTATCAGGAATTCTGATGCCAAGAGAATTTAGTCGGCCACAACGAGTCGCTGAGCAACTCCAACGCGAGCTAGCCCAGTTGATTCAACGCGAAGTCAAAGATCCCCGCTTGGGGATGGTTACCGTTGCTGCGGTGGATGTCTCTCGTGACTTGTCCTATGCCACAGTCTGGGTCACATTTCTTGGTCGAGATACACAAGAAGAAATCAAGGAAGCATTGAGCGTGCTAGCCGATGCTTCTGGTTTCTTGCGCAGTTTACTTGGCAAACGAATCCACATGCGTCACACACCAACGCTACGTTTCAAATATGACGAGGTTCAGGCGCGTGGTCGTGAAATGACGTCCCTAATCAAAGAGGCTCGTAAACGAGACTCTGACAACGACTAATCTCTGACCGATATGGCTAGAAAACGTCGTGGTCGCAATGTGAATGGCATCCTGCTGTTAAACAAGCCGCAAGGGGTTACCTCCAATCGGATTTTACAAATGGCTAAACGGCACTTCTATGCTGCCAAAGCCGGCCATACCGGAAGTCTTGATCCCCTGGCCACCGGTCTGCTGCCCATTTGTTTTGGTGAGGCAACCAAGTTTTCACAATTTTTACTCGATGCTGATAAAACCTATCGCGTCACTGCGAAGCTCGGAGAGCGCACAGATTCTGCTGATGCTGATGGTACGATAATAGAAACTAAGCCAGTCAATTTTACCCAAGCACAATTTGATCAGGTGCTGGAACAATTCACGGGCGATATTATGCAAACGCCATCCATGTTCTCAGCGCTAAAGAAGGATGGCCAACCGCTGTATAAATTGGCGCGACAGGGCATTACTGTCGAGCGTGAAGCGAGACCTGTGACCATTTTTAGTATTGATTGTCTGACACAGACAAAGGATACGTTTTCACTCGAAGTTGCCTGTAGTAAGGGAACTTACATTCGAAACTTAGTCGATGATATTGGCCAAGAGCTCGATTGTGGTGCTCATGTGACCATACTAGAGCGGATCACCTCAGGTCATTTCAGTCATGAAAACTGGTATGACTGGGATGCTATTGAACAAATAACCGACTATGACCAACTCGATGCGTGTTTGTTACCAGTCGATGCCATGGTACCTAACCTACCGGCAGTGTCATTAACCGATGATGAGTCCTACTATCTCCTGCATGGTCAACCGATTACACTCGCAGATTTACCCGAGGCCGAGCTGATTAAAATTTATGATCCACAGCAACAGTTTCTGGGCCTGGCGCGGATTAATGAAGATGGTCAGCTTGCTCCGAAACGCCTTATCGCGAGTGCTTAACCCGGTACAAAGTTTAAAAATATATTTGCGGTTAATCGACCAGAAACAGGACTGTCATCAATATCTGTAGCTGGATTGATGGTACCTGAGTGTAGAAGGTTTCCGGGATACATGGCCATGCGGTTTTGCACATACGGAATTTCACCAATCTTCTCAAACTGTTGGTTTGAGCTATCTATATATTTATCTTCAGGAGCACCATGCCTATTGAGGTAGTCGCTCACAGAAGCCAAGTAATCATCGACTGAATTTTCATAGACTCGTTCCATCCCGGTTGGTTGATGCCGGTAAAAGGCAGTACCGCCATGCTGACTTGGGTTCAGGTAATGTAATAGCGCAAAGCGATAGGGATCGGCACCATCGAAATGCGGAATGCGTTGTTCGACGGACAGATCCTGTGGTGCACTGGTGACTAAAGAGTAGTAACTGTCAAAGAACTGCACTTTGTGATCAGCGGGAATAGCATAAACTTGCTGCAATAAAGGCACACAGGCTCTGGCAACAGAGAGTATGTATTGCTCCGGAAGCTTTGCTCGAATACCCGGATAATAGGTCGGCGACTCATCAAATACTAAATTATCAACATCGGATAATAAGTCTTGTGTGACATTCTCGAGAAAGTTATCGAGTATAAAAACAGGTGTCTTGTCCTGACCAACATGACTGAAATACGGTTTTGCGGCTCGATTAACGCTGTAATTCACGGATTATCTACAATAGGTCTGTTAAAGCGAAGCCTATACCAATACGGTGTTGTGAGTGATTGTAGTCAATCATACTCTCACCATAGCCACCGAAATATTGCAGATAGCCTCGTAAGCGACCCCATAATGGAAAAGTCACTCCCAGTTGAGCTCCACCACGCATGGTCGAGAAGTTTTGGTGGCCAATTAGGTGGAACTCATACTCGTCCCATTTATAGGCCATGCCAAGCTGGAAGTAACCCATGAAGTCCTCTATATCCGGATTATCATCGCCATCTGAAGCAAAAGGATCGGTCTTTTGCTCTTCTGGAATCCGATACCAGGGTTTAAATGACAGAGCAAAATCATGATACTCAAACAGCCAATCCAGATAGATGCGATTCCAGCTTCTGGATAGTCCCTGACTGCGACCATTTGACTGATGTTCAATACCAATTGCGAAGGCAGAATTAGTTTGTCCTACTGACAGAGCTAATGGCGTGGTGTAAAAGAATTCAGGCTGATAATTTGTTTCACGAAACGGCTTGGAAATATTATCAGAGTAGACCTGCCACCAGGATTTAAGGGTGAAACCAAAAAAAAGACGGTCATCTTTGACGAAAATATCCGAGGTATTGAGTGGCACTTTGAAACTCAACTGCAGTTTGGTCTCGGTTTCAACCAGTTCGTCTGACCAGTCAGTATTCTGAATGTAGGGTTCAAGATGTATTCTGTCAGTAAATGATACTGGAAGAATATAGTTCATCTTATGGGGTGTTATCACGAATGGATTGAATGCGGTACTGGCCTCTGCTTTGGTGCGTCGAGAGATAACACCCTCTGATTTTTCTTCATTCGAGGAGAGCAACTCAGCCAGGTCAATAACATCGTCCTCTTCTTCTGTTACTTCTGGTTCACTGTGCGACAACTTATCCAGACACAGATCCTTTAACTCAGCAATAGTGGTTGAATCATGTGCTTTTTTTAGCTCTTCAACTACGCATAACATCAACTCATCTGATTCTGATTGCGTGGTCTCTTCGGGTTGCTGTATCTCTTGAGTCTCCTCAGCCATAACCTGCGAGGTGGTTAGAGCGACCATTAATAAAAGGTGGCATAGGTATAGGTTGAATTGTTTCATTATGGGTTTTTCCATGGTGGTGAACGGATTGACTTCACTACAACTCATGTCAGTGCTGAGATAGTATCATAATCTTCTAACTAATATTCATTGCAATAAATGCTTGCTGTGGGGTATGCCTTTCGTTACAATGGCGCGCCTTTGTTCCCAAGCTGAGTTAGTGATCGGCAGGAACAGTATCTAAACAGGAGAAAACAATGTCACTAAGTAACACAGAAAAGGCAGCAATTGTTGCCGAACATGGTCGTGGACCAAGCGATACAGGCTCAC
>CAZLIR010000218.1:0-4067 GCA_964559635.1 uncultured Enterobacterales bacterium | reverse complement strand
ATTATAATGACGAACCTCTGGTATCAACGGATTTTAATCATCATCCGGCCTCTTCAGCATTTGACTCAACACTGACTAAAGTGAAGGGTAATGTCGTCAAAGTAATATCATGGTATGACAACGAATGGGGCTTCTCAGTGCGTATGTTAGATAACGCCATTGCGATGATGAATGCTAAATAGGACTTTATCATGCTCAAAATGACTGACTTGGATCTGCAGGACAAGCGCGTATTGATTCGTGTCGATTTCAATGTGCCTGTCGCAGATGGCAAAGTAACTTCAGATGCGCGTATTCGAGCGGCCCTGCCTTCTATTGAAAAGGCCTTGGCTGGCGGTGCTAATCTGATGTTAATGTCCCATCGCGGTCGACCTAAGG
The DNA here is from genome assembly GCA_964559635.1 of uncultured Enterobacterales bacterium. Classification (GTDB taxonomy): domain Bacteria; phylum Pseudomonadota; class Gammaproteobacteria; order Enterobacterales; genus CAXRAF01. The sequence continues at coordinate 3,689 of CAZLIR010000218.1, read as the reverse complement.
AAGGGGCACTAACCTCAGATGATTCAATGCAACCAATCGCCGACCATTTGGCTGGCTGCATTGATCGACCTGTGCGTCTAGTAGCCGATTACCTCGACGGAGTCAGTCATGATGGCAAGGAAGTACTCATGTTCGAGAACGTGCGCGGTAATGTCGGTGAAAAAGCCAATGACGATGCCTTAGCCAAGCAGCTCGCTGCTCTGTGTGATGTATTTGTGAATGATGCTTTTGGTACCGCTCACCGTGCCCAAGCCTCGACCCATGGCGTTGCCAAGTATGCGCCAGTCGCCTGTGCTGGTCCATTAATGGCCGGTGAATTGGATGCGCTGGCAAAAGCACTCGAGACCCCGGCTCGACCGATGGTCGCAATTGTCGGAGGCTCAAAGGTATCAACCAAGTTAACGGTGCTAAATTCGTTAATGGATAAGGTGGATCAGCTGATTGTTGGTGGTGGTATCGCCAATACCTTTATGGCCGCGAGTGATCTGCCGGTCGGTAAATCTTTAGTTGAAATGGAACTCATTGATGAAGCCAAGGCGCTGATGAAAAAGGCTGCTGATCGAAATGCCTCCATTCCGATCCCATCAGATGTTGTGGTCGGTAAAGAATTCTCCGCCGATACCCTAGCCGCTACTAAGGCAGCTGAGGATGTTGCTGAGGATGATATGATTTTCGACATCGGCCCAGATACATCGGCTGTGTTAGCTGAGATACTCGCGAATGCCGGGACGATTATTTGGAATGGTCCGGTCGGTGTATTTGAGTTTGATGCCTTTTCTGAAGGTACCAAATCATTGTCACTCGCAATCGCTGACAATACCGGCTTCTCAATCGCCGGCGGTGGTGACACTCTAGCGGCTGTTGATAAGTTTGATATCGCCGATAAAGTCTCTTATATCTCAACCGGTGGCGGAGCCTTCTTAGAGTTTGTTGAGGGTAAGCCACTGCCTGCCGTAGAGATGTTAAAGCAGCGAGCCAAGTAACCCGCATTGAGCAATACACTGATAAAAAACCTTCCCTGTGAAGGTTTTTTTATCGCCATTTGATATGCTGTCGTCTGATTGTCGGGGTAATGTCCTAACCGACAGCATACAATAATCCCTATTCTGTCCCATGTAACAGCGAGACATCACACATGATTTTAAAAGAAATTCGTCTGAGCAGACATTTATCGCAAGAACAACTCGCCGAAATGTCGGGTCTGAATGTACGAACCATTCAGCGGATTGAAAGTGGCGCCAATGCCAGTATGGAATCGAAAAAATGTTTAGCTGCTGCCCTTGATGTAACCATCGAACTATTGGAACAGGAGCAATTTATGATCGATAAGCAATCGGATAACTGGCAACAGTTACCTTTACTACTAAAAATTTGGTTTGTTATTAACTATCTGCAACGACGCCCCTCCAGAAAGGTCGCCCAACGAATCGAGGTGATGAGTCACATTACCGGCTTTGTATTCTGCTGTGCCGGGGTTATCTCAGAGCCCGCGCTTATCGGCGGACTGATCATGTTAGCAACGGCCTATCTGTTGTACTTCTTAAAATGGCAGGGAGATAAGTACGGCATTTGGTATGACCACGTAGTCGAGCCCGACGCCAATCAGGAATAATCTGTCGTCATGGTGGCCTCGTACACACAAGCTGTAGGAGGCAAACATGCAACAGATTCACCCCATACTCGGATACGCCGGCTTAATCCCGTTTGTTGGGCTCGCGTTTCTGACATGGCAAGGTTGGCCTCAAGCCTACTTCTATCTACTGACCTATGCCGCCTTAATTTTAAGCTTTTTGGGCGGCGTGGTTTGGTTGGCAACCATTCAATCGAATCAGCACTGGCTTATCGCGGTTGCCTCAAATGTGGTTATGTTACTGGCCTGGTTGGCGGTGATATTTCATGAGTCTGGCTGGGCCCTATCGCTTATTGCGGGCACCATGCTGGCGCACTTTTTGGTCGAGAAACGCTACTTGCGGCTGATCTACGATGAGTCGTTCTTCCAGCTACGAAAACACCTTACCTATATTGCTGTACTGAGTATTGTTACAGCCGATGTGCTCAGATGACACATAGCCACACCACATCAGGTCCCGTGCGGGATATCTACTTTGTGCTCGGTGATCAATTAAATCAGCGCTCATCGTACTGGGACAACTTTGACTTACAGCAAGATGTTGTGTTCATGACTGAGGTGGTCGATGAATCGGTCGCTGTTCCGTCCAGCCAAACGCGCACTGCGCTATTCTTCTCGGCGATGCGTCATTTCGCCATTGAGCAGAGCGAACATAGACGCCTGTGTTATTACGACATAAACCACACCCGAGCTCAGCAACTCTCGTCGATAGACGATGCCCTCATAGACTTTATTCAATCACAGCGCGATGCTGGCAATACGCCACGACAGGTCATCATGGTATTAGCGGGAGACAGCCGGGTTAAGATCATGCTTGAGGAGACTGCAATAGCGCTCGATATACCGTTGCAGTGGCAGGCTGATGATCACTTTCTGGCTGAAGCTGGAGAATTTAAACAGTGGTTATCAGGTCGCAAAGTACCCATCATGGAGCACTGGTATCGTCACATTCGTAAGCGACTTGGGTTGTTAATGACTGCCGAGGGCAAGCCCGTTGGTGGCGAATGGAACTTTGATAAGGCTAACCGCAAGGCCTTCTCGGCCAAAGGACCTGAGGACGTCCCGCAACCAACCGAGTTTACACTCGATGATATTTCCCAGCAGGTGTTAAAAGATATTGCACCACTCAACTTAGCCGGTGAGCAGGCATTACAGTACTGGCCTGTTACTCGCAGCCAGGCACGCCACCTATTAGATGAATTTATTGAACATCGACTGCCACGCTTTGGCGATTATCAGGATGCCATGTGGACTGATGAACCGTGGCTATTTCATGCCCGTATCAGTGCCGCATTGAATACCAAGTTACTGCACCCTGCGGAGGTATGTCATGCAGCCGAGGCTGCTTATCACGCTGGCCACGCACCGATTAATGCTGTCGAAGGGTTTATTCGCCAGATAGCGGGTTGGCGAGAATACATTCGTGGTTTGTACTGGAGTCAACACAAAGACTGGCTGTCGATGAATGCCCTGAATGCCACAGCGGATTTACCGGAGTTTTATTGGACCGGTGACACGGATATGACCTGCATGCAGCAGTCCCTGAAGCAGGTGCTATCGTATGGTTATGGCCATCATATCCAACGGCTCATGGTCACAGGGCTATTTGCTCTGCTCTATGGCATCAAGCCTAAACAAATACACACCTGGTATTTGGCCATGTACGTCGATGCCATCGCTTGGGTTGAGGTTCCAAACACGCTGGGCATGAGTCAATTCGCTGATGGCGGTATTGTCGGCACCAAGCCCTACATTGCTAGTGGCGCCTATATTGGTCGCATGTCGAACTACTGCAAACAGTGTCCCTATGATCCAAAACTCGCTAAAGGGGATAAGGCATGTCCATTTACAGCGCTATATTGGCAATTTATTAATACCCATCAAGACCTCATCGGCAATAATCACCGCCTGAGAATGCAACTTAATAACTGGTTTCGAAAGGGCGACGATGAGCGACTGGCGATTCTCGATACAGCACAGCGCATTCGACTCACTATTGAAGAATCGCACTAATACCTTATAATTAGTGCTGAAATAAGTTATATTAGTATTTACTAAT
>CAZLIR010000217.1:0-4086 GCA_964559635.1 uncultured Enterobacterales bacterium | reverse complement strand
ATTCTTTACCGACGTAACCTCGCGCACCGAGGATGCCCACTGTCCATTGGTTTATGTTGTCGCTCAAGCTGTCACTCATGATGATTCTTCCAATGTAATCGGTTGCGACAGAGCAAAGTCGAAACAGGCTGAGACGGTACTAAAGTCATCAATACCGTACCAGAAGAAGTTCCAGTCTTTGGTCTTATAGCAACCAGCCGCATGGGCGAAATAAAAGCCATTAATAGGGTTCGACGGTTTACAGCGCCAGAATAAAGCCTTATGTTCACTCTTAATGTGATTCCAAAGTGTTTTACCGAGACCTTCACCTTTCGCTTCGCTGGCGACAACAAATTTATCTAAGTAGGGCAGGTCACCGAAGTGGCGAATTATCGCTGTGGCGCGATAACAACCCGTGACATACACACGACTGACATCGAGCTCTGAGAAGTAATTATCTGCAAGCGACTTTTTAAAGCTTTGCTCTATCAACTGCTTGAGTCGCGATTGCTCAACGCCTTCAAGTGAATCAAACGATAACATTTGCTCACCCTTGCGAATGAGGGTACCCGACCCTTTATGTGTGAACAGCTCTTTCGAGAGATTCAGTGGTTTAGTGATCGAAACCGAGGCACTGTCCGGTAGTTGTTGCAGGATATCGTTAACTTGCTTTAACTTGAGTTTCATCCCGCCATGCAGCCAGTCTTCTTGCATGAGATTATCAAAATCGGTAGCGAGGTTAATAGCAGAGATAATCTTATCGTTGCTGTCGAGAATACCTCCCGTTTCAGTAAGGAAGATAATCTTGTATGGCTTTAAATTAATCGCTAGTTGATTGGTAGCGATATCGGCATTGATATTAAGCGTCTGGCCTGTGTCAGAGTCAGCTAATGGTGACAGAATGGGAATCGCACCCGATTGAATCGCCAATTGAATGGGGTCGATATTTACTGAAGTGACTTCACCAACAAATCCTAACTCAACATTCTCAACTGCCTTGGCTTCAAACACACCGGTAGTAATGGAGGCAGTCTTAACACCCATTGCCTGAAGATGATTAGCTAATGTCATGTTCTGTGCGACAAAGGTCTGCTTAGCACTTTTCAAAATAGGCGCAGATGTAACACGCTGTCCCTCAATAAATTCAGTGGGGATATCTTGTGCTTTTAGATTCGCACTCAGTTGTGGGCCGGCGCCATGGACTACAATCGGAAACAAGCCAATACGCTCAAGAAATGCTAGCGATGAACAGAGATTCTCCAAATCTTTTTCTAAAATGGCACCACCGACCTTAATCACGGCGAAGTGACTCTGACCTGCTTCGGTAAAGCGATCCAAATACTTTTGGATCTCTTTCGGATTAGCCAAGTTCGACAGCAACTGAATGATGGTGTCTTTTATTTTCGGACTTTGTGTTGTCTTATCCATAATCGTATCTCGTGCTCTGATTTACTGATCGTTAATCATGGCAATGTATTGTTTAGCAACCTGTTCTAGTTGTGCGAGTTCAACCCATTCGTCTGCTGTATGTGCCTGGGCAATATCGCCGGGTCCATAGACTAGAGCAGTCATACCCGCTTGGGAAAATAGACTCGCTTCAGTCCAAAAATCTACAGCCGGTCCGACAGTTAGTCCACATGACGCAGCGAGCTGCTCGGCTGACTCATAGGCAGTCTCGAATGGTTGATTTGCAGCGGGAAGTGTTGGTCCAAAGAAGGCTTGCTCAATAGTGAAGTCATCATCGCTATAACCTAAGTCATAACCAAGCTCGCGCATGGTCTGAATCATGGCTGCTGAGTCCATACCCGGCAGAGGTCTGAAACCGAATGTCATCTCACTATTCGCAGCGATCATATTGGCTTTGATGCCACCGTCTATTTTGCCGGAGTTAAATGGAAAGCCAGAGAGGTTTTGGAACGTTGCCTCGGTTCCTTCAACCCATTCCAGAACAGCATTTAACCAGCGGGCATGTTTGTGAATAGCATTGTCGATAATGGCACGACTCTGTGAACCATGACCAGACACACCTGAGAAACTTACCTTACCTGATTGAATACCTCGATGAGCGAGTGTGGCCTTGGTCAATGTCGGCTCCGATACAATGGCTTCTTGATAATCCTGATTTTGCTCTAAGAATGTTTTTACTGCTAACGATGAACCATGCTCTTCATCGGTTGAGAATAATAGTGCCAACGGACCTTCGGTGTACTTGGCCGCGACGAGCATACAGGCAGACGCACCTTTGATATCACAGGAACCTAAGCCATAGGCTTTATCTCCTTCGATTGTGAGTGCAAAGGGGTCGCGTTGCCAATTCGGTGCGACAGGCACAGTATCGATATGAAAGTTATAGAGTCGCTCAGTCACACCTCTGGTGGCGAGTAATCCCATACAGCCATTACCGGCATCGTAAAGTTTAAACTCAAAGCCGGGTAGGGCATCTTGCAAATAACCAATGATGCCGCCCTCCGCTTGAATATCGCGAGGGGGATTTTGAGTATCAAAGGCGACGAGTGCCTTGAGATGACTCAACACTTCCTGCAAGTAATCTGCTTCGTTCATAACCATGATGACTAGTCCTCCTGACCTCTTCGTGCTGCCATAACGGTTGATTTACCAAATAGTTTGATAAAGCCAACGGCTTCATCAATGGTCCAACCAGCACTTTGTGCATAGACACTATCGGTATCCTTCAGAATATTTTCTGAGTCAACTGCAACCGCGAGTGCTTGCCCTGCTGAGAGGTCAATAGTGACTGTGCCCGTCACAGCTTCCTGATTCGATACCAAGAAGGCTTCTAGATCGTGTTTCAAAGGCTCATAGAAAAGCCCTTCATAAACTAGCTCAACCCACTTATCTGCAACCTGTGCTTTAAAGCGGTTCTGTGCTTTCGATAACACACAGTGCTCGAGTGCGGTGTGGGCAACATTAAGGATTTCTATCGCAGGTGATTCAAAAACAATTCGTCCTTTCAAGCCAATGGTAGTATCGCCAGTGTAGATTGCACGACCAATACCAAAGGCACCTCCTTGCTCATTGAGTAACTGAATCAAAGCTTCACCTGATAACTCAGAGCCAATCGCTTGACCGTTAAATGACACGACCTTTCCGCCTTCAAAGCCCACTGTGATAGTTTCGGAATCAGTGCGTCGCTCTGCGGATGGCTTGGTTAGCACATGACTGTCAGCCGCAGGTGTTTGCCATTCATCAATTTCCGAGCCCGAAATAGTGGCGCCCATCAGATTCTCATTCACTGAATATCGTGACACCTTATCTGAGACTGCAAAACCGCGCTCTCTGAGATAATCCATCTCGTACTCACGGACATCGGCAGTCAGTTTTTGAATCTCACGGATTGGTGACAAGATATTGAAATCACCCTGGCATAATACCGCCAAATCAAAACGCACCTGATCATTACCCATACCCGTACAGCCATGCGCAAAGTTACGATGTCCCTGTTCTCGACAATAGTTTAAACAGGCTTCGACAATTAAATAACGATCAGAACATAGCAGTGGATACTGGTTTTGATACCAACGACCACTCCATAGTAATGGTGTGATAACTGAATCCCATAACTCATGGGCAATGCTGATCGTGTCGTGCTTAGTTGCTCCGAGTTCGATGGCGCGATCATGAATGTGCTGCATATCTTGTTCGGTTACACCGCCTGAGTCGACAAATAATGTAGTGACCTCGTAGCCTTGTTCAATCAGATAAGGGACGCAGAAGCTGGTATCGAGTCCGCCTGAAAAAGCGAGTACGACCTGTTTGTTGATAGCTGACATAATAATTCTCTAGTAAATAATTTGTGTTAGTTAATTTATTGCTTAATAAGTTGTTCCATGATGGCTTTTTGCACATGAATTCGATCTTCTGCTTCATCAATCGCAATGCAGTAGTCGGCATCCATCACACCATCGGTGGCTTTAATATTTCTTCTCAGCGGCAGGCAATGAGAAAACAAACCACCATTGGTCATGGCCATTTTCTGCTCATCGACTATGAAGTGTTTGTACTGATCCCGAATGGCTTTTTCCGGCTCCCAATTGCCAAAGAACGGCAAGGCGCCCCAACTCTTGGCATAGACCACATCGGCATCGG
>CAZLIR010000216.1:2016-4087 GCA_964559635.1 uncultured Enterobacterales bacterium | reverse complement strand
GTGACTGGGACGAGGCGAGAATAGTTTTTCCCGGATGAATCCGGTCTGAAACCCATAAGGCTTCCAGATTGGCCATGGTGCCGCCGGAAGTCAGATGTCCGAGGTGTCGCTCACCCCAACCATAGATTGCAGCAATATCCTTGATAACCTCTTTTTCCATCGCTGAGCTGGCACGCCCGCCATCCAGAGCATGATTATTAGGATTGACAGACATCGCTAGGCTGTACGCTAATCGTGCCATTTTATGCGGTGGCTTGATCATCTGGCCGGCATACATGGGATGAGCATAGGGATAGTTATCGTGCATTTTCTCAGCCACGAGCGTAAGTATTTCAGCAATGCGGTCGTTGTCTGCCCCAGCATCAGCCGTGAACTCAGGTAAGGCATCAAATGACTGCTCCAGATGTTTGATTGCATCAATCAAATCAGACATGCTCTGTTGCTCTAAAACCATCGTAACCCTTGAAGTAGCCAGTGATGGCCACATGATACCTTCAATCATCGATAAGTGATATATTCACCACTCATTCAGAAACGAAATTAATTATGCGCTATACCCCTTGCCAAGATTTATGTGACAAATCAGCCCTTATTTGCCCCGGCTGTGGTCGTACCAAAGAAGAAATTAATACTGTCAAAGACATCGTCCAACGAGCTGTCAAATTGGGCACTGAAATGGATTATGATAATATCGACGAATTCGCAGAAGCCATTGCAGCTAAGATCAAGAAAAAGCTGAACAAGCAAAAATCATCAAAATAATTACAACCTGCCTAGCGGCGGAGGACCTATGAAAAAAATACTAGTAGCCGGTTTAGGCTTAGCACTGTCCATGACAACTATCCAAGCCCATGATGACCATGATAAACAAGAAGACAAGCGTGATTTTGCGGTTACTACCCTCAGTGACAATATTCATGTTCTGATGGGTATTAACGGCTTTACCGGCGGCAATATTGCGCTACTCACTGGACCCGATGGCGTGATTATGATCGATGACTCAATGCCACCACTAGGCGCTAAACTCAAGGCAGCGATTGCCAAAGTCACACCCGATGCCGTTGATTTCATCATCAACACCCACGTTCACGGTGATCATACCGGACTGAATGCTGAATTTGCCCGAGATGGCTCATGGATTATCGGTCATGAGAATCTGCGTAAACAAATGAAAGAGCGCGGTAATGGTGTCTCGCAAACGCCGCCAGCTGAAGCCTTACCCGTTATTACTTTTTCGGATGAAATGGGCTTCCATCTAAATAATGAGCGCGCACGGATCATCCACATGGCAAGCGCCCACACCAGCGGCGATGCCATCATTCACTATGCTGAGGCAAACATTATTCACACCGGTGACCTGATGTTTAATGGACTATTTCCATACATTGACCTCAACAGCGGTGGTAGTGTGAATGGTTACCTCATGGCGCAACAAAAGATGCTGAGCATGTCTGATGACAATACCAAGATTATTCCTGGTCATGGTCCTATGTCTAGCAAAGCGGATCTGCAAGCTGCAGTGGATATGTTGCAAGATTGTATTGCGATTATCCAAAAGCACGTTGATGAGGGTATGACAGAGGATGAGGTTGTAAAGGCCAATCCATTGCAGAAATACCATGATGATTGGAACTGGGGCTTTATTACCACAGAGCGAATGACTCGTCAGTTATTCAAAGGTCTATCAGCCAGTTAGTTCACAAAATATTGTGCAGTACTCAATCCAAATTAATGAGGGCCCTTACACACATCAGGCCTCGGATAGCGCCCTCAAATTTGCTCAAGCGGCATTAGCAAAAGGCCATGAAGTCGTCCGAGTGTTCTTCTATCACGACGGTGTTAATCAGGCCAATCGGCTCGCCGATCCACCCTCAGATGATCGCAATCTGACTAAGCTCTGGTCACAGTTTGCTGAACAAAATGATGTCGATTTGGTTGTTTGTGTCGCAGCAGCCCTGCGTCGTGGCATTGATGACTCTGTTATCGCCCCACCCTTTCGAATCTCCGGTCTGGGTCAGTTAGTTGAGGCTGCCATCATGTCAGATCGTCATATTGTGTTTGGCGACTGAGG
>CAZLIR010000216.1:0-1916 GCA_964559635.1 uncultured Enterobacterales bacterium | reverse complement strand
AAGAATTTTTCCCCCACCTTCAGAGCGCTGGCAGACTATGACGTGGATAAGATTTTTGTCGAGCGTTGCTCACTCACAGAGCGTGGTCTGGAGGCTGATGATCTGATCATTGATGTCACTTTACTTGATAGCGATGAGCTCAAAACCATCATTCAGCAGCAAGATGTGTTAATCAACGCCTGAGGATGTACTGTGCTGCATATCGTGAATAAATCCCCCTTCGAAAAAAATGCTCTTGAGTCCTGTCTGCGACTTGCCTCAAAGGGTGATCATGTATTACTCATTGAGGATGCTGTTGTCACAGCGGTGGCCGGTAATCGCTTTGAAAAGTTAATCCAAAATGCCCAAGCGCATCTGACGTTCTATGTCCTTGGACCGGATCTCTCGGCACGCGGTTTAGGCAACAAGTCTCTGGTGAGCAACGTCTCTGTAATTGACTATGGCGAGTTTGTTGATTTAACTGAAGCGCATCATCCAGTACAATCTTGGCTGTAAACTAAACACAGCACACCACCACTATGCCTTACGAACTAAATGGTATCGAATACAGCACCGATGAGCAGGGATATCTGACCGATTTTTCTGCATGGAGCAAAGAGTTGGCTCTGATCATAGCCACATCAGAAGAAATAACCATGACTGATGAGCACTGGCAAGTCATTGAATTCTTACGTGGTTACTACGATGAATTCAAAATAGCACCTGCTGTTCGAGTGCTGGTAAAGGCTATCAAGCGTGCCTTTGGTCCAGAGAAAGGCAATTCAATCTACCTCTACGAATTATTCCCATTAGGGCCCGGCAAGCAGGCATGTAAAATTGCCGGTCTGCCTAAACCTACCGGTTGTATATGATATAGTCATACTTCTCTGGTAGGTATGTCTGTATGGGTCTATTTTTTGGCATTTTAATACACCTTTCGATTGTTGTGCTTGTGGTAGGTACAGCAGTGCGTTTATACACCTATGCCAGCACCCCTGCGCCACTCAGAATCCCTCTAACACCGGCTCCAATGACAACGGCTGGAGTGGTGCTGCGACAACTCAAAGAGGTATTGTTGTTTCGAACATTGTTCAAGTCGAGTCCATGGACCTGGCTATTTGGCTGGTTGTTTCACGTCAGTCTGGGACTCGTTGTCTTACGTCATATTCGCTATGCATTTGACACGCTACCTCATTGGGCCACCCTGCTCGATCCAATATATCCGTATGCCAGTATTGTAATGGTTATTGCTTTGATGGGTTTATGGGCGAGAAGATTATTCGTTGATCGCGTTCGCTACATCAGTGCACTATCGGATCACCTGATGCTGATATTGCTACTTCTCATCGGTATTTCAGGGGTATTGATGAAATCTGTTGGTGAGCGTGATCTGGTCTCTTTTAAACACTATTTAGTGAGCATCTTCTCAACCAACTGGTTACCATTGAACGTCGATTTCTGGTTATTGCTGCACCTCTCACTGGTGCTGTTGCTCATGCTCATTTTTCCATTCTCAAAATTGTTACATGCACCCGGTGTATTTTTTGCACCCAGTCGCTATCAAAGTGATAAGCAAGGTAACTAGACATGGCAAAGCTGAATTTCGACTTACCTAAAATTGATGCTGACTTAGTCATACCTACTCTGGCTCGCGATGCCATGGCGCATATCAAAACACATCCGGCCGATCCCGATATTCAGGAGAACTTAGGCTATCCGACACAACTGGTGGATGACTGGCAAGCTGTTGCGGTTAAAAGATTGGGGGAATTACTTGAACAGAACAAAGCCCTCAAAGTGTATCTCGATAGCTGTGTAAAATGTGGTGCCTGCAGTGATAAATGTCATTACTATCTCGGTACAGGTGATCCGAAAAATATGCCAGTGGCGAGGCAGGATCTATTACGCAAAATATACCGGCGGTACTTTACCACTGC
>CAZLIR010000215.1:0-4114 GCA_964559635.1 uncultured Enterobacterales bacterium | reverse complement strand
ACCGTCCATCAACATCAACTGGCCGTCTGCAATAGATTTCACGTCTAGTAGATGTTTTAAAGCGACATGTGCCTGATAAAGGCCGATGATCATACCCTGAGTATTCAATATGCCGACATCACGACAAGCCACGTCACTGATAGTCATTTGTGCCGAGACACATTCATAACAGGGCCCACCCTGATTAAGTAAAGTGATTAACTGTCCTTCAAATCGAATCGCTGCACCAATGATCAATGGAGTATTAGTCTGTACCGCCAGTTGGTTGACTAACAGACGAGTTTGTCTGTTATCAGTGCAGTCGAGAATCAGATCGCATTGTTGTGCAATCGCTAAGGCCTGTGACAGTTCGGTGAAGTGCTCATGGCAGTTGATCAGACAATCCGGATTCAGCGCCTTTAATTGTCGCGCCGCTGCTTGCGCTTTGTTGCCACCGATATCGTCCTGATCAAACAATGGTTGTCGGTGAAGGTTTGATGACTCTACCTCATCACCATCCCACAAATGCAGCCTACCTATTCCAGCACCCGCAAGCGCCATCGCTGCCACATTGCCTAAACCACCAATACCAACAATCATGATGGTCGATGTGTTCAAGCGTTGCTGTCCCTCAATATCAATTTCGGGGAGCAATATCTGCCGAGCATATCGTGCGAGTTGCGAATCATCCATGATCAAATCACGTCCGTTGTCCTAATGTCACGCGCTGCACTTGGGCTAAATCTCGACGCGTGTTGACGTTGCTGAAATGCGCAGCATTAAACTGCGCCTTGGTGATATCACCTTGATTATAACCATGCTCCACAATCAGCCATCCTCCGGGTTTCAGGAATTTTGGTGCAGTGATTGTCAGATGTCGAATGTCTGCCATGCCCTCTTCCGCAGCGGTTAATGCCAGATCTGGCTCATGAGCTAAGTCACTCAGATGCGGGTCACCCTCTGCCACATAGGGCGGGTTACTCACAATGAAGTCAAAGGTCATCTTGGGATCAATACGCTCGAACCAATTCGACTGGATCATGCGCACATTGGTTAATCCATGGCGCTTGCGATTGGCTTCAGCCACCTGCAAGGCTGACTCAGAAACATCGACTGCCAGTAGAGTAGCGTCAGGTAATTCAGATGCCAGTGCAAGTGCAATCGCCCCACTACCGGTTCCCAGATCAAGTATCGTTGGTGCTGATAGTGCTTGCTCATTGATTGTTTCTAAGGTGATTTCAACAATCAGCTCAGTTTCAGGTCGCGGCACTAATACTGCCGGCGATACCATCAATTCTAGTCCCCAAAACTCAGCTGAACCCAGAATATAAGCCATCGGTTCACCGGCCAACCGTCGCTCTATCAATTTTTGTAGAGCAGATTGTTGTTGTGTATTAATGGTCTGCTCGGGCCAGGCTAACAGTTGTGATTTGCTAATATCTAATACCTGGCAGAGTAATAGTCTGGCATCGAGTTGGGATGAGTCAGAGACTCGACTGAGTGCTTGCGCTGCTGATGACAACCACGCTTTACGGGTGATTGAGTTACTCATCTCCCTCAGATAGTTGCGCAAGTAGGTCTGCTTGATGTTCTTGTGTTAAAGGCCCTAAGACAGGATCTAAATCACCTTCCATGATTTCATCAAGTTTATAGAGGGTTAAGTTGATACGGTGATCAGTCACTCGGCCTTGAGGATAGTTATAGGTACGTATTCGATCGGAGCGATCACCGGTACCGACAAGATTACGACGCGTCGCTTCCTGCTCTGCCTGTTGCGCTGATTCTGCTGCCTGCAACAGTCTGGAAGCAAGCATAGACATGGCCCGTGCTCTATTTTTATGTTGCGAGCGCTCATCCTGACATTCAACAACAACACCGCTTGGCAGATGTGTAATACGAATTGCTGAATCGGTTTTATTCACGTGCTGTCCACCGGCGCCTGATGCCCGAAAAGTGTCAATTCGAAGGTCAGCCGGGTTGATATCAGGAGCGTCAACTTCATCGGCCTCGGGCATGATTACCACGGTGCAGGCAGATGTGTGAATCCGACCTTGTGACTCGGTCTCTGGTACGCGTTGCAACGCGTACCAGAGACCGAGTCACAAGGTCGGATTCACACATCTGCCTGCACCGTGGTAATCATGCCCGAGGCCGATGAAGTTGACGCTCCTGATATCAACCCGGCTGACCTTCGAATTGACACTTTTCGGGCATCAGGCGCCGGTGGACAGCACGTGAATAAAACCGATTCAGCAATTCGTATTACACATCTGCCAAGCGGTGTTGTTGTTGAATGTCAGGATGAGCGCTCGCAACATAAAAATAGAGCACGGGCCATGTCTATGCTTGCTTCCAGACTGTTGCAGGCAGCAGAATCAGCGCAACAGGCAGAGCAGGAAGCGACGCGTCGTAATCTTGTCGGTACCGGTGATCGCTCCGATCGAATACGTACCTATAACTATCCTCAAGGCCGAGTGACTGATCACCGTATCAACTTAACCCTCTATAAACTTGATGAAATCATGGAAGGTGATTTAGATCCTGTCTTAGGGCCTTTAACACAAGAACATCAAGCAGACCTACTTGCGCAACTATCTGAGGGAGATGAGTAACTCAATCACCCGTAAAGCGTGGTTGTCATCAGCAGCGCAAGCACTCAGTCGAGTCTCTGACTCATCCCAACTCGATGCCAGACTATTACTCTGCCAGGTATTAGATATTAGCAAATCACAACTGTTAGCCTGGCCCGAGCAGACCATTAATACACAACAACAATCTGCTCTACAAAAATTGATAGAGCGACGGTTGGCCGGTGAACCGATGGCTTATATTCTGGGTTCAGCTGAGTTTTGGGGACTAGAATTGATGGTATCGCCGGCAGTATTAGTGCCGCGACCTGAAACTGAGCTGATTGTTGAAATCACCTTAGAAACAATCAATGAGCAAGCACTATCAGCACCAACGATACTTGATCTGGGAACCGGTAGTGGGGCGATTGCACTTGCACTGGCATCTGAATTACCTGACGCTACTCTACTGGCAGTCGATGTTTCTGAGTCAGCCTTGCAGGTGGCTGAAGCCAATCGCAAGCGCCATGGATTAACCAATGTGCGCATGATCCAGTCGAATTGGTTCGAGCGTATTGATCCCAAGATGACCTTTGACTTCATTGTGAGTAACCCGCCCTATGTGGCAGAGGGTGACCCGCATCTGAGTGACTTAGCTCATGAGCCAGATCTGGCATTAACCGCTGCGGAAGAGGGCATGGCAGACATTCGACATCTGACAATCACTGCACCAAAATTCCTGAAACCCGGAGGATGGCTGATTGTGGAGCATGGTTATAATCAAGGTGATATCACCAAGGCGCAGTTTAATGCTGCGCATTTCAGCAACGTCAACACGCGTCGAGATTTAGCCCAAGTGCAGCGCGTGACATTAGGACAACGGACGTGATTTGATCATGGATGATTCGCAACTCGCACGATATGCTCGGCAGATATTGCTCCCCGAAATTGATATTGAGGGACAGCAACGCTTGAACACATCGACCATCATGATTGTTGGTATTGGTGGTTTAGGCAATGTGGCAGCGATGGCGCTTGCGGGTGCTGGAATAGGTAGGCTGCATTTGTGGGATGGTGATGAGGTAGAGTCATCAAACCTTCACCGACAACCATTGTTTGATCAGGACGATATCGGTGGCAACAAAGCGCAAGCAGCGGCGCGACAATTAAAGGCGCTGAATCCGGATTGTCTGATCAACTGCCATGAGCACTTCACCGAACTGTCACAGGCCTTAGCGATTGCACAACAATGCGATCTGATTCTCGACTGCACTGATAACAGACAAACTCGTCTGTTAGTCAACCAACTGGCGGTACAGACTAATACTCCATTGATCATTGGTGCAGCGATTCGATTTGAAGGACAGTTAATCACTTTACTTAATCAGGGTGGGCCCTGTTATGAATGTGTCTCGGCACAAATGACTATCAGTGACGTGGCTTGTCGTGATGTCGGCATATTGAATACTCAGGGTATGATCATCGGCCTTTATCAGGCACATGTCGCTTTAAAACATCTACTAGACGTGAAATCTATTGCAGACGGCCAGTTGATGTTGATGGACGGT
>CAZLIR010000214.1:0-4127 GCA_964559635.1 uncultured Enterobacterales bacterium | reverse complement strand
AATACGCTAAATGAGTTAAACGCGATCGTCATGGGGATTAGTGTTGATGGATTAGAATCAAAAAAAGCGTTTCATACCGACCAAAAACTCAATTTCAACCTGCTAGCTGATGTCGATAAGGAAACATCAAAGGCATACAATGTCCTCAATAATCTGGTGGTGCTGAGTTACAGCAAACGTCAGACGTTTATCATCGATCCAGTCGGCGTAATTGCGCACCATTTTGAAGATGTTGACCCAGACACACATGCGGGTGAAGTCATCACAAAACTCAAGGAAATCAAGGCAATTTACGACAAATAACGCCAAGTTTCCCGCCTCATGTTACTAAAATAGGCTAATTCGGCCAAATAGCACGAATTTTTCAACAAAATCAGGTGTTTTTGCTGAATTAGCTTTGACGTAGCGACACTAAATCGCTATTATTCGCCGCTGAATTTTACCCGGGAAGAAACATGCTGAATGTTCGCAAATTTACCCTTAACAGGGAGCAAACAGAGCAGGATGTTTTAATCACTACGGATGAGCGGCTTGAGGGACTTTTAGAGTTACCTCTGACCATGAAGCTAACGCTTAGTGGTGATGTCGAGGAAAGACGTCCAGTACTTGATGGACAGGTTGATGTTGAGATAACAGCAATTTGCCAAGTTTGTACCGAGAACGTGACTTGGCAACACCAGTTCGAGTTTACAGTTCATCCAGTAGAAGAGGACAAACTGGAATCATTAGATGATACAATGGATCCAGTGATTATCCACGAGGGTATGCTGGATTTAGAAGATATGCTGGTCAACGAGCTCATATTGTCACTCCCTTCGGTTGTGACTCATGCTGAAACAACAGGGCATGATTGTAGCGCAGATATCAGCATGTCAGTAGGGGATAAGATTGCAAAAAAGCCTTCTCCCTTTGCAGTACTTGAACAATTAAAATCATCTAAATTGGATGATGAATAGGAGCTTATTATGGCGGTACAACAGAACAAAAAATCTCGTTCACGTCGAGATATGCGTCGTTCACACGATCGACTAAAGCCTGAGGCAATCTCAGAAGATCCAACAACAGGCGAATTACATCGACGTCACAACATCACTCCAGATGGTTACTACAAGGGCAAAAAAGTAATCTAACGCTTTTTGCACCTGTGATATGACTATCACAACCCTGGCAGTTGATTGCATGGGGGGCGATTCAGGCCCCTCAGTCATGGTTCAAGCCGCCTGTGAAGTGCTCACAGGCAACCCTGATCTCCACCTTAATCTCGTTGGTGATGAGCCATCCATTCGTGCGTGTCTGACGAGAATGGACCAGCTTTTCCTCACCCGTCTCAGCATTACTCACACTGATGAAATCGTCGCAATGGATGACTTACCTTCGAAGGTGATCAGACAGAAGACCAACTCGTCGATGGCGTTAGCACTTCAGTTAGTGGCTGATGGCAAGGCTCAGGCCGTTATCAGCTCCGGTAACACCGGTGCCCTGATGGCCTTTTCACGGATGATATTGAAAATGGTACCCGGCATTAGTCGACCGGCGATCATCAGCTCTTTGCCAACCGACAGTGGCGTGACTCGAATGATTGATCTTGGTGCCAACGTCGATTGCTCACCCGAGCAAATGGTGCAGTTTGCCCTCATGGGCGCAGCAATTACCATGGCTAATGCTGATAACACGGACAAATTACCCTCTGTGGCATTGCTCAATGTTGGTTCTGAATCAATTAAGGGTAATGAGCAAACTAAAAATACCCACGAGCTGATGCAGAAGGTTCACAACATAAATTATCTGGGTTTTATCGAAGGAAACGATGTATTCAACGGTGATGTAGATGTCATTGTATGCGATGGATTCGTTGGTAATGTCTTAATCAAAGCCTCTGAGGGGGTTGTACAAATGATAGTTCGTCGTTTGAAACAGCACTTTAGTCGCAATCTGCTCAGTCGCTTACTAGCGGCGCTCTCAACTTCGGTGTTAAAATCATTTCATAAGAGCGTTGATCCGGATCGGCATAATGGCGCTAGCCTCGTTGGGCTCCAGGGGGTCGTGATCAAGAGTCACGGTGCTGCCAATGTGAGAGCGACAGTAGCAGCTATTCAAGAGGCTGTTCGCGAGGCGAATTACGATACACCGAATGAGTTGCAACGTCGATTGGGACAACAAATAAGCCAAACAATGGACCACGAATAATAATGAATAGCAAAATCCTGGGTACTGGTAGTTATTTACCCGAGCGCATTCTGACTAATCAAGAACTCGAGGAAATGGTTGATACCTCACACGAGTGGATTGTTGAGCGCACCGGCATTGAACAACGTCATATCGCTGCAGAAGATGAATCTGTGACGGATATGGCAGTAAGTGCGGCGCGTAAAGCGATTGCAGCAGCCGGTGTTACCACCGATGACATCGAACTCATCATTGTTGCAACAGCGACTCCCGATAGCGCTTTCCCAAGTACTGCATGCTATGTGCAGCGAGAATTAGGCATTAAAGGGCCTCCCGCTATGGATGTCAGTGCGGCATGCTCGGGCTTCGTCTATGCCCTCAGTGTAGCGGATCAGTACATCAAAACAGGGGTTTATAAGCATGTTCTGGTGATCGGCGCGGAAAAACTCTCTGAAGTGACTGACTGGGAAGACCGTGGTACCTGTATCTTATTTGCAGATGGTGCTGGCGCTGTGGTTCTCGGTGCATCGGAGGAGCAGGGCATAATTTCTACCCATATTCACTCGGATGGTACCTATGTCGATCTGCTGTATTGTCATAACGGCATTCATGCGCCTCAGGATACACCAGGACCCTATATCAATATGAAGGGCAATGAGGTATTCAAGGTTGCGGTGCGTACCCTCAGTCGTATTGTAGAAGAGACTTTGGAGTCATCTAATATTGATGCGTCTGAAATTGACTGGTTAATTCCCCATCAGGCAAACATCCGAATCATACAAGCCACCGCTAAAAAGTTACGCATGTCCATGGATCAGGTCGTTGTGACTGCCAATGACCATGGCAATACATCTGCTGCATCAATCCCGCTAGCGCTGGATAGCGCTGTGCGCGATGGTCACATCAAACCAGGCCAACTTATTATGCTTGAAGCCTTTGGTGGAGGCTTTACATGGGGTTCGGCACTGGTTAGATATTAGTTTAAATATAATTCATAACACATTGAAAATAAGAGATAAATAGTAATGTTATCAGTTCTATTTCCAGGGCAGGGCTCACAGTCGATTGGAATGGCCAAAGACCTCGCAGAGCAGTACCCTGTAGTCAGAGACACACTCACTGATGCGTCCGAAGTTCTTGGATTTGACCTTATTAGTCTGATCAATGACGGCCCAGAAGCTGACTTAAATCGCACCGATTTGACACAACCGGCGATTTTGGCGGTGAGCGTCGCAGCTTGGCGACTATTGCAATCAACGACCGATGTTAAAGCCGATTATATGGCTGGACATAGTCTGGGCGAGTATTCTGCCTTGGTGTGCTCTGGAGTATTGTCTTTCAGTGATGCTCTCACCGTAGTGAACAAACGCGGACAATTTATGATTGAAGCTGTTCCTGTGGGTGTGGGTGGTATGGCGGCGATAATCGGTCTTGAAGATGACAAAATCATTCAGGCTTGCGAAGCGGCGGCACAAGAGGAAGTTGTCTCACCAGTGAATTACAATTCGCCAGGACAGGTGGTCATAGCCGGTCATCAAACTGCTGTTGAGCGAGCTTGTGAGGCATGCTTAGCCGCGGGTGCTAAGAGGGCTATCCCGCTGGTGGTATCAGGACCCTTTCATTCATCGTTAATGCAACCTGCGGCTGGCAAATTGGTAGAGGTGCTCGATAATGTGACATTTAACAACCCACAGGTACCTGTGGTTAATAATGTCGATGTAAGTATCAACACTAGCCCCTCAGATATAAAAGATTCGTTGATTAGACAGCTTTATAATCCGGTTCGCTGGGCAGAGACAGTGCAGTGGTTTGAGGGTAATGGCGTTACAGAATATATTGAGTGCGGACCGGGTAAAGTTCTTGCCGGACTGAATAAACGAATTAATCGCAGAGCACCAGTTCATTTAACGACTGATGTGGCTTCGTATGACAAATTATTGGAGAAAATAAACGCATGAGCG
>CAZLIR010000213.1:0-4136 GCA_964559635.1 uncultured Enterobacterales bacterium | reverse complement strand
GTAATTCTCATGCAATTCCTCGAAGCTGATATCTTTACCAATCTCGGTACTGGTGCGAAACTCAATACCTTGAGATTCGAGCACTTTCTGCCGCTTAAACACCACCTCTTTTTCCAGTTTGAAACCGGGAATACCAAAGGTAAGCAGTCCACCGATCTGAGGATATTTCTCAAACACAGTCACCGCGGCTCCATGGCGACTTAAATAATCCGCACAACCGATGCCCGCTGGACCTGCTCCGATCACCGCGACTTTATAATCTGTTTGGTTGATTGCAATAGGCGTGTCGTACCAATCATTCTCCATCGCCATATCAGAAATTTGTTTTTCAATATTACCAATGGTGACGGCACCAAAGCCGGTATTGAGAGTACAGGCCATTTCACATAGACGGTCCTGTGGACACACGCGACCACATATTTCCGGCAGTGGGTTAGTAGCAACCATGGTTCGGGCCGCCTGTTTGAACTTACCGGCCTGAACCAGTTCAAGCCAGTTCGGGATGTGGTTATGCAGCGGACACTGCCACTGACAGTATGGATTTCCACAATCCAAGCACCGACTCGCTTGCTCAGATAATGAATTATCATCAGCCGCATGATAAATATCGGTAAAATCAGCTGTTCGTTGCTCGGCCTCACGTTTTTCAGGCAGCGTGCGACCATGCTCTAAAAAGGCGAGAGGGTTAGATTCAGACACGTTTACGCTCTCCTTTACCGACTTCTGCTACTGAACGCAGTATTGGCTGTGTGGCCTGTTTCGGACGAATGACTCTGAAGTTGTGGTAGTAGTTGGCTAAGTTCTGCATGATTTTAGTGGCCCATGGACTCTTGGTGATTGCCACATGTTCAGCAATTAAGGTTTCAAGCTGCTCTACTAGTGACTGATCCGGATCGTCATATAATTCATGCATCTCAACATCTTCATTGAGACGGTCGGCCAGATCTTCCTGTAAATCGAGAATGATGGCCTGACCCGAACTCATGCCTGCACCAAAGTTCTCACCGACGGGACCCAGCACAACAACCATACCGCCGGTCATGTACTCGCAACCATGGTCACCGATCCCTTCAACGACCGCGGTTACACCTGAGTTTCTGACTGCAAACCGCTCCCCTGCCTGGCCGGCTGCAAACAATTTACCGCCTGTCGCGCCATACAGACAAGTATTGCCAATAATGGCGCCACGACTGGCGACATAGCGAATTTCTTCTTGTGGATAGATCGCAATGGTTCCCCCTGACATGCCTTTACCGACGTAGTCGTTAGCATCCCCTTCGAGGTAGATATTTAATCCGCTGTGATTCCACACGCCCAGACTTTGACCGGCTACACCTTTGAGTGATAGATCAACCATTTGCTCCGATTCCTGTGGCAAACTGGCCAAATAACCTGATAAGGAGGCACCGACCGACCGATCGGCATTGCGCACACTGGCCTGCAACGCGACATGCTCAACGGCGTGCTGTTTCTTCAGGCTATTGAGTAGGTAGTTATTCAACTCTCCCTGATCATAGGGAACATTTTTGACCCCTTTATAATGCGCCATTGCCTCAACAGGCCGTTTGGCTGAATCAAGGATCGAGGTTAGATCGAGGCGTTTATGGGCATCTGTGAGACCATCGAGCTGTACCAGTAAATCAGTGCGACCGATAATATCATCGAGCTTTTCAAACCCTAACTGGGCTAACCAATAACGAACCTCGCGAGCGATAAAGGTGAAATAGCTAATCACCTTATCTGGCAAGCCACGGAAGTGTTGATCGCGCAGTTGTTGATTCTGGGTTGCAACACCCGTAGCACAGTTATTCAGATGGCAAATTCTCAGGTATTTACAGCCCAATGCCACCATCGGACCGGTGCCAAAACCAAAGCTGTCGGCACCCAGAATCGCGCCCTTGATAACATCCAGTCCAGTTTTTAGACCACCATCAACCTGTAGGCAAACCCGATCTCTGAGATTATTTTCTATCAGTGCCTGATGCGCCTCGGCCAGACCAATTTCCCATGGATTTCCGGCGTATTTCACAGAGGTGGTCGGACTGGCACCGGTACCGCCATCATGACCCGCAATCGTGATCATATCAGCGTAGGCTTTTGCTACGCCGGCTGCTATCGTTCCGACTCCGGGACCTGACACTAGCTTCACTGAGACCATCGCTGTTGGATTAACCTGTTTCAGATCGAAAATGAGCTGTGCTAAATCCTCAATCGAATAAATGTCATGGTGTGGTGGCGGTGAGATTAAGGTTACGCCAGGTTTAGAGTGACGTAACTTGGCAATTTCAACCGATACCTTATGACCCGGTAATTGACCGCCTTCACCGGGTTTTGCTCCCTGAGCGACCTTGATTTGTAGTACTTCAGCATTCACCAAGTAGTGCGCTGTGACACCAAATCGGCCCGAAGCCACCTGTTTAATTTTAGAGTTGCGCTCAGTACCGAATCGACGCGGATCTTCGCCACCCTCACCAGAGTTAGAACGACCCCCTATACGATTCATGGCAATTGCCAGAGCCTCATGAGCTTCAGCACTTAGAGCACCGATGGACATGGCAGCGGTATCAAACCGTTTGGTAATGGCCTCAATCGGTTCGATAGTTTGCTCTGGGATGGGCGTGTCCGCACATTTCAGACCCAGTAAATCACGAATGGTTGCTACAGGGCGTTCGTTAACAGTTTTGGCGAACGTTAAATAATCATCATAATTATCAGATTCAAGTGCGGCCTGCAGTTGTTGCACCACATCAGGATTGTAGCTGTGGTATTCACCACCATGGACATACTTAAACGTGCCACGGCGGGGCAGGGCAAGCAGCCTGTTCCAGGCGAGTCCGGCCAGTGTCATTTGCTGCTTATGTAAGTCATTAAATGATACCCCGCTGATGGCAGAGCGCTTCTGCGGGAAGCACTTATCCATGATGGCCTGATCAAAGCCAAGAATCTCAAATAGTCGTGAGCCACGGTAACTGGCTATGGTAGAGATACCCATCTTTGACAGAATCTTAAGTAACCCTTTCTCGAGTGCTCCGATCACCTTCTGCCGGGCAGAGAAAAGCTCTTCATCTAATAAGTCATTAAGATGCAATTGCGTGATCATCTGATAGGTTAGGTATGGATATATTGCTGTGGCGCCCAAGCCAATCAGTACTGCAAAGTGGTGTGGATCACGGCAATATCCTGTCTCGACAATGATGTTTACATCCAGACGCAGGCCGGCATCGACCATACGAGTATGCAACATACCCATTATTAAGGCCGGGTGCATTGGAATATGGTCGGGCTTGATGTCGCGATCGGTCAGTTGCAGGATCACACAGCCCTGACTGACCTTAGTCATGGCATCCTCACAGACGCGATCGAGGGCAGCCTCTAGTCCCTCATCCTTATGATAGTTCAGAGACACACTCTCGAACGGGAAATTATCGGGATCGAGCGATTTCAGCTGGATCAATTTACCGTAGTTCAGTATCGGTGAGGAAATAATGGCACGGTAGGCTGAGCTATCGGTCTGCTGAAAAATATTAAATCCACGGCCAAAATAGGACTCGAGTGACATCACTGATTTTTCACGGATCGGATCAATCGGTGGGTTGGTCACCTGAGCAAACTGTTGTCTGAAGTAGTCAAATAAGTTGCGAGGTTGTTGCGACAGTACCGCTACTGGCACATCGTCACCCATCGACATAGTTGGCTCAGCACCAGATTCCGCCATGACCTTGATCATCTGATCAATTTCATCCTGTGACACATTAAACAGCTTCTGGTAGGTGGGTAGCTGGCTCAAGCTCTCGTCAATGTAATGCTGTGCCGCTTGCTCTTCAATGCGCTGTGAAGTCTTCAAATGAATGGTATTTTCGCGTAACCATTCTGCATATGGGTGCTGTGTTTTGAGCTGATCATCAATCTTATGGCTACGCCAGATCTGTCCTGTGGTGAGATCAGCCGCGAGCATTTCGCCTGGACCAACACGATCTTTTTCAACCACTTCTGACTCGTCATAATCCCAGACACCCACTTCGGATGCGATGGTCAGTATTCTATCGGAGGTGATCACATAGCGTGCTGGACGCAGGCCATTTCTATCCAGAGTACAGGCGACTTGAGTACCGTTACTCAGCACGATTCCGGCCGGA
>CAZLIR010000212.1:0-4142 GCA_964559635.1 uncultured Enterobacterales bacterium | reverse complement strand
CATATTAGATGGTCGTGGTGGCGGCACTGGAGCCGCACCGGAAATCTTCCGTGACCACATTAGCGTACCAACCATTCCAGCATTAGCTCGAGCTCGCCGTTATCTTGATAGCAAAGGTCTGTCAGGTAAAGTAACGCTCATCATTACCGGTGGGTTACGAGTACCCATGGATTTTGTTAAAGCCATGGCACTTGGTGCAGATGGTGTGGCTGTCTCAAATAGTGCGATGCAATCTATCGGTTGCGTTGCCGCACGGATGTGCAACACCAACAACTGCCCTGCCGGTATCGCCACCCAAAAGGCTGACTTACGACAGCGGCTGAATGTTGAAAAGTCTGCGCAGCAACTATGTAACTTCTTCGAGGCCTCAACTGAGCTGATGAAGGTTATGGCTAGAGCTTGTGGTCATGATGCGCTTGATCAATTTGAGTTGAACGATCTAACCACGTGGAATAAACGCATGGCTGAACTATCAGGCGTTGAGTTTTCGGGGGTTGGTTGATCCTGTACCCGCCGCCACTATTAACGTCTATCGATTAGGCATCACCTGACATGACTTTTTGGAACGCCTGACGCGATAAGTTTTGATAACCAAACTCGGTCACAATCACGTCATCTTCGATGCGAATACCGCCAAAGTGCTTTAACTCAGAAACACGATTCCAATTTACTGCCTTGCCATGCTCTGTGGCACGCAACTGATCCATCAACAGATCAATGAAATACATTCCCGGTTCAATCGTCACACAATAGCCCGCTTCCAATGTTCGTGTCAGACGTAAGAATGGGTGCTCTGCAGGTGGGGCTTTTGTATCGCCAGCAATATTTTGCTGGTGGCCACCAATATCATGTACTTGCAGGCCTAATAAATGCCCCAGACCATGAGGATAAAAGGTTGCAGTAATATTGTTGGCTACCGCTTCTTCTGCCGAGACATTCAAGATGTCATGCTTAACCATGTACTCCGCAATTCGCAGGTGGGTCGCTTTATGTAGCTCAACATAATCCAAACCCGGCTTGATTTCGGCAATCAGATCTTGCTGTAATAAATCAAACTCACTGATCATTTCTATGAACTGATCATCGGTTGACCAGGTTCGGGTGATATCAGAGCAATAATGATTAGCTTTGGCTCCGGCATCTATTAAGAAACTCTGACGCTGGTTTAACTCGGGTAACGTTTTTTCTAATTCCGTGTAATGAAGCACAGCACTATGCGGTCCCAATGCGATGATATTGCCATAAGGTAATTCCGCTTCGGTATGACGAGTGGCTTTTAGATAGGCAACGTGAATATCCAATTCGGTTCCACCCGCTAAGAATGCTTCTTTCGCTGCTATGTGACCTTTCGCCGCCCAAAGGTTAGCTTCTGCCAACCGGTCAATTTCATAGTCTGTCTTTACCGCGCGGTAGTAATGTAACTCATGTACCACAGCATTAGGATTTATGTTTTCTACACCACATATGTCTGAAGCTTCGGCTTCTGGCTCACCCAACCAAACCGTTGTGCCTGAATTATCAGGAACATAGTTAGTCCACTCGTCAGTTGAGCGAACAACATGAATAGCAAAATGCTTTGCCCATGCAGGATCGGGATCATCAGGAACCACGTGCCAGTAATCAGCGGGTTGATAATAAACAAGCGTTGGTTGCTCACCTTTGCTTATAATCAGATAGCTGTTTGGTAATGGTCCGACTGGCACAAATAGCGAAAAGTGGAAGTTGGCTTTGAACGGATAATAGTTATCATCCCAATACACAGGTTGTGGGACACCGGCAGGAATAATAGCCGCATCTTTACCGTGCCTTTGCAATACGTCATGAATCTGCGTTAACTTGAGATCAATGTGATCGGCGAATAGCTGCTCTGGAAACATATTCAATCCTGCTCTGTGTGTTCGTGTTTATAAATGCGGGAATAAAACATAGCAGTCTTTGCTGTAGGAATCTAGCCAAATGATACGGTTGCTAATGGCATAGTCTGTGGTTATCATAAGTTCTCATTTTTAGCCCACCTTTTGTCCAACACTTCGGAGTGAACCATGTTATTTGAAGGCCAGTCTATTCGCTGTGAGATGCTTGAAAATGGTATAGCCAATTTCTGCTTTGACTCACAACAGGATTCTGTCAATAAATTCGACCGCAACACCCTGAACGAGTTTCAAACACTCGTCGGTATTTTACAGGAGACACCCGATTTGAAAGGTGTCGTTGTCACCAGCAATAAGCCCGTCTTTATCGTCGGTGCAGATATCACTGAATTTCTGGGCATGTTTAAAAATGACGAAGCTCAAATTGCTGAGTGGGTTGCCGAAGCCAATGCCATTTTTAATGGCTTTGAGGATTTACCCGTACCCACCATCGCTGCCGTGAATGGTGTCGCGTTAGGGGGTGGTTTAGAAATGTGTCTCAGCTGTGACTTCCGCGCCGCATCAACAGATGCCGTTGTCGGTGTGCCAGAAACCCAATTGGGCCTCATTCCTGGTTTTGGCGGGACAACGCGCCTACCACGTTTAATTGGTGTCGATAACGCGGTTGAATGGATTGCAACCGGTAAGCACTATAAGGCTGATAAGGCTCTTAAGGCTGGAGTTCTAGATTCTGTTAGTGCAAGTGAAGACTTACTAACTAGCGCGCTTACCACACTCAATGCCGCGATTGACGGCAAGCTGGATTGGCAAGGCCGCAGAAAAGAAAAGACCTCTCCTTTACAGCTCAATACGACCGAAGCCATTATGAGTTTCTCCACCTGCCGCGCCAGCGTTTATCCAAAGGCAGGTAAACATTATCCTGCACCCATGGTTGCGATTGATGTCATGGAACAAAGTGCACTCTTTGGTCGCGATCAGGCGTTGCCTATCGAAGGGGCCGCCTTTGCCAAACTGGCCAAGACCTCGGTTGCTACCGCGCTGATAGGCTTATTCTTAAATGATCAGTATCTGAAGAAGGTGGCCAAGAAAGCCAGTAAGTCAGTCACAACGCCGGTCTCTCAGGCAGCCGTATTGGGCGCAGGGATTATGGGCGGTGGTATTGCATACCAGTCTGCGGTTAAGAACATTCCTGTGGTGATGAAAGACATTAACCAGGAGGCGCTTGATTTAGGCATTAAGACGGCGTCTGGAATTTTGAATAAAGGTATCTCGATTGGCAAAGTCACCACAGAGAAAATGGCAGATACCCTGGCGAAGATTAAACCAACCTTAAATCTGGCAGATATCGCTGATGCAGATTTAGTCGTTGAGGCGGTAGTTGAAAATCCTAAGATCAAAGATGCTGTGTTACAAGAAACTGAGGCTGCGATTTCTGAGGATGCCATTTTAACCACCAACACCTCAACTATTTCAGTTAACCTGTTAGCACAAAACCTTAAGCGGCCAGAAAAATTCTGCGGCATGCACTTCTTTAATCCAGTGCATAAAATGAAACTGGTTGAAGTGATCCGCGGTGAAAAAACCTCTGACGAAACCATTGCTAAAACTGTTGCGTATGCTGCAGCGATGGGTAAGTCACCCATTGTTGTAAATGACTGCCCCGGCTTTTTAGTTAATCGTGTTCTCTTTCCGTACTTCAAAGCATTCAGCTTATTAATCCGTGATGGTGCCAACTATCTGGCTGTCGATAAGGTTATGGAAGGTTTTGGCTGGCCCATGGGTCCTGCCTACTTGCTCGATGTGGTCGGTATGGACACGGGGCACCATGCCGCAGCGGTCATGAGTGAGGGCTTCCCTGATCGTATGGCACCAATTGACAATGATATCGTCACGCATCTATTCGAAGCGGGCATGTATGGTCAAAAGTCGGGCGCTGGTTTTTACACCTATGGCAAAGACAAGCGCGGCAAGCCTACCAAGGTACCGTCAGACAGAGCGGCTGAGATGGTTGCTTCGTTTGCCACACCGCAGGAATTCGATAAGCAAACTATTGTTGAGCGACTTATGATCCCAATGATCATTGAATCGATTCGTTGTTTTGAGGACGGCATCGTCAGTTCACCAGCAGAGCTTGATATGGGTCTTATCACGGCATTGGTTTCCCGCCTTATTTGGGCGGCGCGCTACGGCATGTGTCCGAGGTTGGATTAGCTAACTTCTGTGCCATGGCAGAGCAGTATAAAGCATTAGGTCCTGCCTACGAGGTCACGG
>CAZLIR010000211.1:2765-4208 GCA_964559635.1 uncultured Enterobacterales bacterium | reverse complement strand
GCTTCTAATTTAATACCATCAATTTCGATGCTTGCCATCGTAATTCCTGTTTCTTAGCTTGTTATTTTTGCTTCAAATTCATGTCGGTAGTGCTTAAGCATGCCCTGTACTGGCATCGCTGCAGCATCACCTAGAGCACAAATAGTGCGCCCCATGATATTTCCGGCGACCGAATCGAGTTTATCGAGATCTTCAGGAGTACCCTGACCATTCAGAATACGGTGTACCATTCTCGACAACCAACCTGTACCCTCACGACAAGGTGTACATTGACCACATGATTCTTCGTAGTAGAAGTGCGACAAACGAGCCAACACTTCAACCATGTCAGTACCTTCTGCCATGACAATCACAGAACCTGCACCTAGCATCGAGCCCGCTTTTGATAGCGAGTCGTAGTCCATAGTGCATTCCATGATGACATCAGCTGGAAGTACAGGAGTAGATGAACCACCTGGGATCACAGCCTTTAGTTTTTTACCATCAAGAACACCACCTGCTAGTTCGAGCAGATCTTTGAAAGGCATACCTAAAGGCACTTCATAGTTACCTGGCTTATTAACATGACCAGTCACTGAGAAAATTTTCTGACCACCATTATTTGGAATACCCTGGTCTAGGAACCACTGACCGCCTTTTTCCAGAATGACTGGCACAGAGGCATAACTTTCAGTGTTGTTCACATTCGTTGGGCGACCGAATACACCATAGTTGGCTGGGAATGGTGGCTTGAATCGTGGTTGACCTTTTTTACCCTCAATTGATTCAATCAAGGCAGTCTCCTCACCACAAATATAGGCCCCAGCACCTAGGTGATTGAAGATATCAACATCAACACCAGAGCCCAGGATGTTCTCACCCAATAAGCCAGCTTCACGGGCTTCGGCAAGGGCATTTTCTACTCGCTCAATCGGCTCGTAGAACTCACCACGAATGTAGTTATAACCAACCGTAGCACCCATCACGTAAGCACCAATGGCCATACCTTCGATGAGCTGATGTGGGTTATAACGCATGATATCGCGATCTTTACAGGTTCCAGGCTCACCCTCATCAGAGTTACATACAATGTATTTCTGACCAGGGGCATTACGTGGCATAAAGCTCCACTTCAGACCTGTTGGGAAACCAGCACCACCACGACCACGTAGCGATGATAGTTTTAATTCTTCAATAATTTCTTCTGGCGGCGTTTTTTCCGCGAGGATTTTGCGCCAGACTTTGTATCCACCAATCGACTCATACGACTTCAACGTCCATGATTCTTCAAGGTGAATATTTCGATAACAAACTTGACTCAGTTCCATGTTATGCCTCCCCTTGCTTACCAAGCAGATTGTCGACTAGCTTGTCGAGCTTCTCCTCAGTTAGGTGTTCATAATAGACTTCATCAATCTCGCACATAGGTGCTCCCGCACATGCCCCGGCACACTCAACAGTTCG